>NZ_CDROCK010000065.1:0-35955 GCF_977020205.1 Pseudomonas sp. AIG
GGGCCGTGGGGGTTTCCGCCGAGGGGTGGGGGGATCTTTTGTTTGCCTGGTGGTCCGGGCGGCGGGCGGGGCCCGCCGATCCCGGTCTTGCGCGGTTCGCTGGCAGGGGCGAGGGCGACGCTGTGCTGTAAGTGAGCCATGGCCAAAGTCCGTGTCGATGGGGAATGCACGGTCGGTGCATCCCCTCAGGTCAAAAAACAACGCTGCGCAGAGGGACTCATTGTTGGGCGAGGGCGGGGGGCTGACGAGTTAATCGTTGTTAATTTCGTGCTGAAGCGGCGCTTTCAGACTGGTTGATCGCGTAAAGTGCGCAGCACTGGCGTCTGACTGGCTAAAAGGAATCCGTGCCCATGAACCGTAACGATTTGCGACGCGTCGACATGAACCTGCTGGTGATTTTCGAAGCGCTGATGTTCGAAAAGAACCTGACCCGTGTCGCCGAAAAACTGTTCATGGGCCAGCCGGCCGTCAGCGCTGCTTTGGGGCGGTTACGCGATCTGTTCGATGATCCGTTGTTGCTGCGCAACGGTCGCGGCATGGAACCGACCGCGCGGGCGCTGGCTATTCTCAAGGAGCTGCAACCGGCGATGGATGTCATCTCTGGCGCGGTCAGCCGGGCCAAGGAGTTCGAACCGGCGAGCAGTTGCGACGTGTTTCGTATCGGCTTGTCTGACGACGCCGAATTCGGCCTGTTTCCGCCGTTGCTGCGTCAGCTTCAGCAAGAGGCGCCGGGGATTGTCGTGGTCGTGCGTCGCGCCAACTACCTGCTGATGCCGGCACTGTTGGCCTCTGGGGAAATCTCCGTTGGCGTCAGTTACACCACTGAATTGCCGGCCAACGCCAAGCGCAAAAAACTGCGCGACATTCCCTGCAAAGTCCTGCGCGGCGACGACCGTCCGGGGCCGCTGACGCTGGACGAATACTGCGAGCGCCCACACGCGATGGTATCGTTCTCCGGCGACCTGAGCGGCAATATCGACATGGACCTGGCCAAGGTCGGCCGTTCCCGCCGCGTGGTCCTCGGCGTGCCGCAATTCAGCGGCTTGCGCGCCTTGCTCGCCGGTACCGAAATGATCGCCACCGTTCCGGATTACGCCGCCTGTGCGCTGGTTGAGGGCTGTGCGCTGCGCGCCGAAGATCCACCGTTCCCGATCGATGCGGCGCAATTGTCGATGGCGTGGAGCGGGGTGCATGACAACGACCCGGCGGAGAAATGGCTGCGCGCGCGGATCAGCCAGTTCATGGCGGCGCCGCTGGATATCCCGCCGATTTAAATCCCTGCGCAAATCTCACAAACACATCGATCCCCTGTAGGAGTGAGCCTGCTCGCGATAGCGGTTCGTCAGTCATAGATGATGGTGGCCGCTAAACCGCTATCGCGAGCAGGCTCACTCCTACATTGGTTTGGTGTGATGCTTGAGTTCTTGGTGCTTTAAACATCGCCGTTTAAGCAACACCCTCAGACACTCTTTCAGGCTACGCATCCTTGCGCCTTTGCCTACAGCTACGCCAGAATCCGCCGGCTTGTGCGCTTGTGGCCCGGTCTCTATCGTTTGGTGGTCGCTGAAAACTCAGCGATCGGGTTTAGCGACTCGGACCAAAAAAGTGCATCAGCGCTCCATGCTTCGTTGCCGGCTATCGTCTGCACTTCGCTATGGCGGCTGTATGCGGGAGACCTTCGGGTCTACCGGGTTGCCTTTTTACCGGTTCGCTAACCTGCATACGGTCGCCACCCATCCTGTTTAGCGACAGGACGTGGTGATCCCGGCTCTAAAAAGGAGATTCACCATGTTCAAAGTCACACCCAACCCACCAGACATCGACCCCACATCCCCCTACGAATCCATCGATTCCCGAAAACTCCACGAAGCCGCCGACCGCGCCCTCGACCATTACCTCCTGCCACCCGGCTCCACGCCACCTCCACGCAGAACTCGCGGGATGTATGCCGTAACCGCCGACACCAAAGCCGAAGAACTGCTGACCGACGCCAGCGAAACACTCGCCTCGGCCAAGACCATTGCCCAGGACGTCGCCCACCTGTTGCCCGCGCCGCAGCGTCGGGCGTTGTTGGGGATTGCGCAGTTGATCATGCTCGGTGAGCTGGCGGTGAATCGGGTGCTGGATAACCTCGAACCACCTGCCTAAGCACACCCCCCTGTGGGAGCGAGCCTGCTCGCGAAAGCGGTGTGTCATTCAAGTATTTATAACTGACTCGACGCCTTCGCGAGCAGGCTCCCACAGGGTTGTGCGGTGTTTCACGAATCCCGGAACACCGTGGAACTGAGCACACCCATCCAATTTCCTCCCACCCAACCCCGGCATGATTCACCCAATAATTATTCACGGGTGAGTCCATGCACGTTTCTCAACGGGATGAACAGGCACGCGACATCGGTTTGCTGTTCCTGCGGGTCAGCGGTGGGTTGTTTCTGCTGTGGGTCCACGGCTTGCCCAAGCTGCTCGACTTCACCGCGCAACTGCAACTGATCGAAGACCCGTTCCACTTTGGATCGCACCTCACCCTGATCCTCGCGATCTTCGCCGAAGTCCTCTGTCCGCTACTGATCGTCGCCGGGTTACTGGCGCGATTGGCCTGCGTGCCTATTCTCTTTGTGCTGCTGGTGGCGTTGTTGGTCGTGCATCCGCAATGGAGTGTGGCCGAGGGGCAGTTCGGCTGGTTGCTGTTGATCCTGTTTGCCACTGTGTTGATCGCCGGGCCGGGACGGCTGGTGATTCCTGTTCGTTTGCCCGGAGTGCTGCGTTATGCCTGAAGTCCTCAATCCACAAACACCGGGGGCCGATGAGACGGTCACGCTGATCATCAAGCACCGGGTCAAGGCCGGTTTCGAGTCAGCGTATGAAGCCTGGCTGCGCAATATCGTCCGCGTGGCGGGGCAGCGTGAAGGCCATCTGGGCGTGGACGTGGTGCGCGGCAAGCGCGGTCGACTCGACTTCTACACCTGCGTACTGCGCTTCAGCAGCACCGAAGCGATGCAAGGCTGGCTGGAGTCGCCGCAACGTCAGGCACTGGTCGCCGAAGCGGCGCCGATGCTGGCTGACGGCGATCAGACTGAAGTCGCGCCGATCAAGGAGTTCTGGTTTACGCCACTGGCCGATGCCGCTTCGCCGCCGCCGCGCTGGAAGCAAGCCGTGGTCACGCTGCTGGTGATTCTGCCGCACACCTTACTTGTGCCGCTGATCTGGGGACCGCTGCTGGCGCTGCATCCGCTGCTTTCCAACTACGTCGTCGCGACATTTTTGATCACCCTGACCATCGTTCTGTCGGTGGTCTACGTGGTGATGCCACCGGTCACCCGTTTGTTTGCGCCGTGGCTCGAAGCCAGCCAGGCCCATGAACACCTCGATTCCCAAGAAACCTCGCCACGCTGAGCGTGCGGGGTTCGCTCCTTTTCACTTTGCTTGAGGAACTGCGATGAGCGCCGATCTGATTCTGTTCAATGGCCAATTTCATACCGTCGACCGCACCAAACCGCTGGCCAGTGCCGTGGCCATCACTGACGGCCGTTTCGTCGTCGTTGGCAACGACAACCAGGCCATGGCCCTGCGCGGGCCGAACACGCAAGTGGTCGATATGCACGGTCGCTGCGTCATTCCGGGCCTCAACGACTCGCACTTGCACCTGATCCGTGGCGGTTTGAACTACAACCTCGAACTGCGCTGGGAAGGCGTGCCGTCGCTGGCCGATGCGCTGCGCATGCTCAAGGATCAGGCTGACCGCACGCCGACCCCGCAATGGGTGCGCGTGGTCGGTGGCTGGAACGAATTCCAGTTCGCCGAAAAACGCATGCCGACCCTTGAAGAAATCAACCAGGCCGCGCCGGACACCCCGGTGTTCATCCTGCACCTCTACGACCGCGCATTGCTCAACCGCGCAGCGCTGCGTGTGGCCGGTTACACTCGCGACACGCCCAACCCACCGGGTGGCGAGATCGTTCGCGACAGCAATGGCAACCCGACCGGCATGCTGGTCGCGCGGCCAAACGCGATGATTCTCTACTCGACGCTGGCCAAAGGGCCGAAGCTGCCACTGGAATATCAGGTCAACTCGACCCGCCAGTTCATGCGTGAACTCAATCGCCTCGGCCTGACCAGCGCGATCGATGCCGGCGGCGGTTTCCAGAACTACCCGGACGATTATCAGGTGATCGAACAACTGGCCAAAGATGATCAGTTGACCGTGCGCATCGCCTACAACCTGTTCACCCAGAAGCCGAAAGAAGAGCTGAGCGATTTCCAGAACTGGACCGGCAGCGTCAAGTTGCATCAGGGCGACGACTTCCTCCGTCACAACGGCGCCGGCGAAATGCTGGTGTTCTCGGCGGCGGACTTTGAAGACTTCCTCGAACCGCGCCCGGACCTGCCGCAAACCATGGAGGAAGAGCTGGAACCGGTGGTGCGCCACTTGGTTGAACAGCGCTGGCCGTTCCGTCTGCACGCGACCTACAACGAGTCGATCAGCCGCATGCTCGACGTGTTCGAGAAGGTCAACCGTGACATTCCGTTCAACGGCTTGCCGTGGTTCTTCGACCACGCCGAAACCATCACCCCGCAGAACATCGAGCGTGTGAAGGCATTGGGCGGCGGCATCGCGATTCAGGATCGCATGGCCTTCCAGGGCGAGTACTTCGTCGATCGTTACGGCAAGCAAGCCGCCGAAGCGACGCCACCGATCAAACGCATGCTCGCCGAAGGCGTACCGGTCGGCGCGGGCACCGATGCCACGC
This sequence comes from Pseudomonas sp. AIG, assembly GCF_977020205.1. Lineage (NCBI taxonomy): Bacteria > Pseudomonadati > Pseudomonadota > Gammaproteobacteria > Pseudomonadales > Pseudomonadaceae > Pseudomonas > Pseudomonas sp. AIG. The sequence continues at coordinate 4,749 of NZ_CDROCK010000065.1, forward strand.
GCGTTTCCAGTTACAACCCGTGGACCTCGCTGTACTGGATGGTCAGCGGCCGCACCGTTGGTGGTCTGGCCTTGTACGAAGAAGGTCTGCCGCGCACCACCGCGCTGGAACTGTTCACCCACGGCAGCGCCTGGTTCTCCTCGGAGCAGGGCAAGAAGGGCCAGATCAAGGTCGGGCAACTGGCGGATCTGGCGGCGCTGAGCGCGGACTTCTTCCATGTCGAAGAAGAAGCGATCAAGTGGATCGAGTCGGTGTTGACCGTGGTTGGCGGCAAGATTGTTTATGCCGCCGGCGACTTCGAAGACCTCGGCCCACGGTCGATTCCAGTACTGCCGGACTGGTCGCCGGTGGTCAAAGTCCCAGGCCACTGGCGCCCGAATTCGCCATTGCAGGCGCAGGTTCACCAATGCAGCGGCCCGTGCGCGGTGCACACCCACAGCCATGAAAAGGCGCGCATGTCGAGCGCACCGGTCAGCGACTTCGCCGGTTTCTGGGGCGCGTTTGGCTGTTCCTGCTTCGCTTTCTGATTTCCCCGAGAGCGCCGGCCATCCGGTCGGCGCCTCACGCTTCATCCATCCGTCCATCAGGAGTTTTCCCATGAGCGTTCCTTACACACGTCTGAACAAAGATGATGCGGTTGTATTGCTGGTCGATCACCAGACCGGTCTGATCTCGCTGGTCCAGGATTTCACTCCGAACGAATTCAAAAACAACGTGCTGGCGCTGGGCGACATCGCCAAGTTCTTCAAGCTGCCGACCATCCTCACCACCAGCTTCGATGCCGGCCCGAACGGCCCGATCGTGCCTGAATTGCGCGAGCAGTTTCCGGATGCACCGTTCATTCAGCGTCCAGGCCAGATCAATGCCTGGGACAACGAAGACTTCGTCAAAGCGATCAAGGCGACCGGTCGCAAGCAACTGATCATCGCCGGTGTGGTGACGGACGTTTGCGTAGCGTTCCCGACCTTGTCGGCGATTGCTGAAGGCTATGAAGTGTTTGTGGTGACTGACTCGTCCGGCACGTTCAATACCACCGTGCAGCAGGCGGCGTGGGCGCGGATGTCGGCGGCGGGTGCCCACCTGCTGAACTGGTTCTCGGTGGCGTGCGAGCTGCAGGGCGACTGGCGTAACGATATGGAAGGTTTGGCGCATCTGCTGTCGGAGCGTCTGCCGAACTATCGCAATTTGATCAACAGCTATACCAAGTTCACTGCCAAGTAATTCGGTGTGAGTTTGAAAAGCCCCTCACCCTAGCCCTCTCCCAGAGGGAGAGGGGACTGACCGAGGTGTTTTTCTAGATACGCCGACCTGAAACTTCGAGCCGAACTTCAGTTTTGAACCGCATGAAGATCGGCTCCCTTTCCCCTCGCCCCCCTGGGGGAGAGGGCTGGGGTGAGGGGGAGGCTTTTGATCTTGATCTTGCCGCTTCAACGCTTCTGCAACCAACCCAAAAACCCACCTTTCCTCACCGCCACCGGCTTGGCCATCAACGCGAGGCGACTGTTCTGCTGACGCACCGCCTGCAATTTATTCAACGCCCGACCCACCTCCGTACGCTGCGCCATGCACTCGCGAGTGAGGTGCTTGTCGAGACGATAGATGATGCTCGACGTCAGCGCCGTGAACGTCGCCTGCGACGGTGTATCGGCGAGAATACTTTGCTCACCCATGACCTCACTCGGCCCCATCCGCCCGGCCTCGACCTGGCTGTCGCCGTCCGCCACCATCGCACTGACCACTCCGGTGGCAATCACAAACAGACTGTCCGGCACTTCATCCAGATCCAGCACCACCTGGCCGGCCGCATATTGCTGCGCAACCATCGATTCGGCGAGGCGATCACGTTCTTCGCTGCTCAGCGAGCGGAAGATTTTCACTTCATCGAGCAACGCGCGGGCACGGGTCGACGGCTCGATCACGCCGTCCGGATGCCGCGAAATGCCTGCCGCTTCCAAATGCCGGTGAGCGAGGTCGAACAATTGATTGCGCACTTCGCTTTTCTTGCCGAGTTCGGCGATGAAGCCGCTGGCGACGTACTCCGACATGGTTTCGCCGGCCTCTTTCAGCACGGCTTTCGGCGCTGGCGTCAGCAACAGAGCGCTGCTGCCCTGCAAGGTGCGATCAAGCGCATCGAGTACCCGGCGCGGGCGGATGTGATTCGGCACCTGAATGCTGATCGACACGCCATGCATGTTGTTCGGGCGGCTGAGGTTGACGATCTTCGCCTTGGCCGCGACCGAGTTCGGCACCACCGCCATGGTTCCGGCGCTGGTCAGCAGGTGCGTGGCGCGCCAGTCGATGTCGAAGACCTTGCCTTCGACGCCGTCGATCACCACGAAATCATCCACCTGATACGGCTTGGTGGTGTTGAGCACGATCCCGGAAAACACATCGGCCAAGGTGCTTTGCAGCGCCAGACCGACAACAATCGCCACCACGCCGGAGGTTGCCAGCAAACCTTTCACCGGCAGCTCCAGCACGTAACCGGCCGCGGCGACGGTGGCGACCAGGAAGACCAGAGCGCCGATCACGTCCTGCAGCAAACGACCGCTGTGACCGATGCGACGCATCAGTGCCAGGCCGATGACTTCGGTCAGCACCCGCGCGGCGTACAGCCACCAGAGAATTCCCAGAGCCGTCGCACCCAATTGCGCCACGCGGTCATCAACAAACTGTGGTGCTTGCAGTGGGCTGACGCCGGCGTTGATCACCAGCGCCGTGAACGCCAGAAACAGCACCAGCCGCACACCGACTCTCGGGGCGCGATGGGTGAAGGGCGAGAAGTGCCAGAGCACAGCGTCGAGCAGCAGCAGGGCGGCGCTCCAGGACAGCAGGTGAGTGTAGAAAAAGGTCATGACCGAAGCTCCGCAATGTCTGCCAATAAAAAGATCGCAGCCTGCGGCAACTCCTACTTTGGAATGCATTTTCCTGTAGGAGCTGCCGCAGGCTGCGATCTTTTGCCGTTAAGGCTGCAAGTGGGTTTTCAACTCAGCCGCCGCCTGACGCACCGCCGCTTTCACCTCAGGAATCTGACTCAGCGGATTGAGCAGGCCGAAGTCATGAATCATCCCGTTGTAGCGCACCGAGGTCACCGCTACACCCGCCGCATCCAGGTGCCGCGCGTAGCCTTCGCCTTCGTCACGCAACACATCGAACTCGGCAGTCTGCACCAGTGCCGCAGGCAAGCCTTTGAGTTGTTCGGCGCTGGCGTTGAGCGGCGAGGCGTGAATCTGCGCACGCTCGGCCGGGTTGGTGGTGTAGTTGTCCCAGAACCACTGCATCATGCCTTTGGTGAGGAAGTGGCCCTCGGCAAATTGCTGGTACGAGCCGTCGTCGAACTGCGCGTTGGTCACCGGCCACATCAGCAACTGGAAGCGCAGCGCCGGGGCTTTCTGTTCCTTGGCCATCAACGCCACGACCGCCGCCATGTTGCCGCCGACGCTGTTGCCGGCCACGGCCAGGCGCTTGCCGTCGACACCGATGTCCTTACCGTGCTCAGCCACCCATTTCGTCGCGGCGTAGGCCTGGTTGATCGCGGTCGGGTACTGCGCTTCCGGCGACGGCGTGTAATCGACGTACACCGCAACCGCGCCAGAGCCCACCACCAAGTCACGAATCAAGCGTTGGTGCGTCGGGAAATCACCGAGCACCCAGCCACCGCCGTGGAAGAACATGAACACCGGCAACTCGCCTTTGACCTTGGCCGGCCGCACCACTTTCAGGTTGATCGTCTGGCCGTCGACCTTGATCGCCTTGTCGCTGACTTCAACGCCCGACAGATCCACGTTCACCGAAGCCTGGGCGCCGGTCAGCACCGCACGGGCGTCTTTCGGGCTCAGTTGCTCCAGTGGTTTGCCACCGCCGGCGGCGAGGGCGTTGAGGAAGGCCTGGGTGTTGTGTTCGACACCGCTGCTTTCGGCGGCGAAGGCATTGCCGATGGACAGGGCGAGGAGGGACGCGGTGAGGGTTTTCTTGACGATGTTCATGGTGGAAATCCTTTTGAATGTTTTTGAATTTTTATGCCTGGGTTGCGGGATGCTGTGGCGCTGGGCTTCAGGCCTCAGCAACACCGTGAGCACAGATTAATGAGCTGCCGAAAAGTGAAAAAGCGGCTATAAAGCGTTTAACTGTCCACCAGAGAGTGACAATGAACCCGTTCGAAGACATGCGTATTTTTTGCCAGGTCATGGACTCCGGCAGCTTCACCTCAGCGGCCGATCAATTAGGCCTGTCCAAGCAGTTCGTCAGCCGACGCTTGATGCAGTTGGAAGAACGCCTCGGCGTGCGCTTGTTGAACCGCTCGACGCGGCGCCTCGACGTCACCCCGCTGGGGCAGAGTTATTACGAATCGGCGTTGCGCCTGTTGGGCGAAGTCGAACAGGTCGAGCAGGGCATCGCGGGGCAGACTGCCGAGCCGCGCGGAACGATTCGTGTGAGTGCACCGCTGTCGTTTGCCGTGGCGCATTTGGGGTGTTTGTTGCCGATGTTCTTGCAGCGCTATCGCGAGGTCACGGTTGAGGTCGACCTGAGTGATCGGCCGGTGGATTTGCTCGGTGAGGGCTACGATCTGGCGCTGCGCATTGGCGTGCTTGAAGACTCGACGCTGATTGCCCGGCGCATCGCGTCGATCGAGCGGGTGTACTGCGCCAGCCCAACGTATCTGGCCGAGCGCGGCACGCCCCTCAAGCCTGAAGATCTGCACAGCCATGATTGCCTGCCGTATGGGCATGGACGTTCGGTGCAATGGCGTTTCAATGCGGGGCAGGGCAAGCCGCTGTTGGTCAACGTCACTGGGCGCATGCGGGTGAACAACGGCGAGTTGCTCAGGGATGCGGCGGTGCAGGGGATGGGCATTACTTATCTGCCGACGTTCATCGTTGGCGCAGCGCTGAAGGATGGCCGGCTGGTGCCGGTGCTGGATGATCTGCGCCCGGAGCCGCTGACGTTGTCGGCGGTGTATCCGCAGCATCGTCAGGCTTCCAGACCGGTGCAGGCGCTGATCGAATTCCTGCGTGAACGCCTGAATCAGAACAACGTCGCCCTTTGAGCCGTACGCAAATCAAACTGTAGGAGTGAGCCTGCTCGCGATAGCGTTCTGTCTGTCACAGCTTCAGTGTCTGAATGACCGCTATCGCGAGCAGGCTCACTCCTACAATTGATGGTGGTTGTCTGCGAAATCTGCGCACGCCACAAAACCCTGTGGGAGCGAGCCTGCTCGCGAAAGCGTTCTGTCTGTCACAGCTTCAGTGTCTGAATGACCGCTATCGCGAGCAGGCTCGCTCCTACAATTGATGGTGGTTGTCTGCGAAATCTGCGCACGCCACAAAACCTTGTGGGAGCGAGCCTGCTCGCGAAAGCGTTGTGTCAGGCAAAACATCATTGACTGACCCACAGCATTCGCGAGCAAGCTCGCTCCCACAGGTTTTGCGGTGTGTCTAATGATCAGTTGGCGCGCTTGTCATCGCCCGGCTCGCCGCCGACATGCACGCCGCGATCATCGCCGGCTTCAGCCGCAGCATGGACGCCACGATCATCGCCGGCTTCAGCCGCAGCATGGACGCCGTGGTCATCGCCGACTTCACCCGCGCGGTGGACGCCGTGGTCATCGCCGACTTCACCCGCCCGATGGACACCATGGTCATCTCCCGCTTCGGCGTGCGTGCCGTTGCGCCCGGATGAGGCGCTGTCGCCCGAGTGTCCCGAGCCGTGGTCGCTACCGCTGTGGCCACTGTTGCCGCCGCCCCCATGACTGCCGCCACCACCGCTGCCACCGCCACTTCCACCGCTCCCACCACCGCCGCCACCGCCATTGCCGCCATGCCCCCCACCGCCACTTCCTCCCCCACCCCTCCCGCCCCCCCCCCCACCCCCCCCCCCCCCCCCCCCCCCCCCCCCCCCCTTCCCCCCCATCCCCCCCCCCGCCACTTCCTCCGCCACCACTTCCGCCGCCGCCCCCACCGCCCCCTCCGCCACCACTGCCTCCACCACTCCCACCATCCTTGGCATAAGCACTGGATACCCCGGACAAACTGTCCGGAATGAGTACCGTTGACGCTGACAGAACTGCGCCGATGGCCATTGCGAGCACGAGCTTTTTAATGTGCATATCGTTCTCCGTCTTTGTGGTTTTGTTTGGGAACGTAAAAGTGCGTTGTTGCAGGGACCGGACCCGTTCCCCGGGGTCAGTGAATACTCGAAGCCAGTTCGAAAATCGGGATGTACATCAGGATCACGATGACCCCGATCAGCAGGCCGATAAACGTCATCAGCAGCGGCTCGAACAACTTCACGAACCACTCCAGCCAGCGGCTGATTTCCTCGTCGTAGAAATCGGCGCTGCGTTCCATCATCTGCCCGAGGTTGCCGGACTGTTCGCCGGCGCGCAGCAGTCGTAGCGAGACCGGCGTCACCAGGTGATTGAGTTCCAGCGCGGTGGACAGCGACTGTCCCTCGCGCACCCGCTCGCAGGCCTGATCCAGTCGCGTCCGCGATGCGACGGTGAGCAAGCCCCGGACCATGGCCATGGCGGTCACCAGCGGAATCCCGCCTTGCAGCAGAATCCCCAGCGAACGATAAAACCGCGCCAGCTCATACATGAAAATCCGTTGATGCACCGCCGGCAGTTTCTCCACCAGCCGATCCAGTCCACGGCGAAACGCCGGTTGCTTTTGCAGCACGACGAGGGCGATGACAATCGCTGCCAACGCACCGAAAAACTCGGCCTGATGCGCATGCAGAAACATGCCGCTACTCATCAACACCTGCGACAGCCACGGCAGGTTATTGCCCAAGCCTTCAAACACCAGACTGAAGCGCGGCACCACATAACCCATCAGGAACAGCACCACGCCACCGCCGACGATCAGCAACAGCATCGGGTAGATCGAGGCACTGATGATCTTCTGGCGCACCTCGTCCATGCGCTGGCGATAACTGACATAGCGGCCCAGCGCATCGCCGACCGCACCGGTCTTCTCGCTGGACTGTACCAGCGCCACGTACAGCGGCGGGAACACCGCCGACAACTGGCCCAACGCCTGCGAGAAGGATTTGCCCTCGTAAAGCAAGCGGACCAGCTCACTCAAGGTTTTCCGGGCCGCGGGGGCGGATTCTTTTTCGGCGAGGCTTTCCAGCGCATCGATCAACGGTAGGCCGGCATTGAGCAGCGTGGTCAGTTCCTGGCTGAACAACACCAGGTTGAAGGTCTCGCGCTGGCGTAGTTTCAGAGAGCGCCAATGCTTGTCGGCGTGCGAACTGAGCACACGTAAACCCTGGTCCTCGGCAATCCGCCGCGCCTCGCTGTCACCCGGCGCTTCGACGCTCAAGGACACCACGCCAGCCTTGCTGACCGCTTTCAAATGAAATCGCATGGGCCGCGCTCCGCTTACTGCCAGTTGGTCACTTCGGCGTTTTCACCTTCGCCGCCGGGCTGGCCGTCCTTGCCCATCGACAGCAAGTCGTACTCGCTGTTTTCGCCGGGATAGCGGTAGGTGTAGTTACGTCCCCACGGATCCTGCGGGAGCTTTTTCTGCAGGTACGGGCCGGTCCATTTCGCCTCGTCGCTGGGTGCGGTGACCAAGGCCTGCAAGCCTTGTTCGGTGGACGGGTAATGGCCGACTTCCAGTCGATAGATATCCAGCGCTTTGCTCAGTCCTTCGATCTGCGCCTTGGCCACCTTCACTTCCGAGCGACCGAGTTGGGCGAAGTATTTCGGCGCGACGATCCCGGCCAACAGGCCGAGTACCACCAACACCACGAGCAATTCGAGCAGGGTAAAACCGCGTTGGTCACGCGGACGAAATTGCAGCTTCATGATGACCTCCCGTGAGTGGCAGCCGAGTCGCCAGAAGGGCTTATGCAATTGCCATGCTCAGCCCCCACTCAAGAACGTCAACTTGGCTGAAGGCCTTGTAGTACGGGCTTTTCAAGAGTCGGCACAGTGCTTGCGTATGGCTCAAACGTGATCGGCCATTGGGGCATTTCCCCCAATTTATCGGGGTCGATCCGGGGAGGCCCGACATGAAATTTATCGCCAGCGGATTGCTCGGTTGTGTGCTGCTCAGCGGCGCCGCGCAGGCCGATGTGTTCATCTCCGTGGACGCCAAGGGCAGCTACGTGCTGTCCAACGTTCACCGGCCCGGACGCACTTACGAACGGGTGATCCACGAGGCTGAAATGCCTGTGGCCAGCCTCGATCAACAGCCACAAATGATCGCCAACCAGCCCTACGCGGAACTGGTCTCGGCAGCCGCCAAAGTCAATCAATTACCCGAAGCGCTGCTGCACGCAGTGATCAACGCCGAGTCCCATTACAACCCCGGCGCGACCTCGGCCAAAGGCGCCGGCGGACTGATGCAGTTGATGCCCGATACCGCGCGCGAGCTGGGTGTGACCGACGTCTACGACCCCAAGGCCAACATCCAGGGCGGGGCCAAATACCTCAAGCGCCTGATGACCCTGTTCGACAACGACATCGCCCTTGCCGTGGCGGCCTACAACGCCGGGCCGGACGCGGTCCTCAGCCGTGGCCGGGTGATTCCGCCGTTCGCCGAAACCCAGCGTTATGTGCCGAATGTCTTGCGTCAGTACCGGCGTCTGCAGGGGCTGGCCATGGATGCGCCGTTGTGACCCCAACCCGGTTTTCCCCACTTTCGGGGCAAACGGCCAAGGCCCGAAAAGTGGGGGAAACGGGTGGGGAATATCCCCCGAACTCTCAAATCGTTGCGGTAACTGCTTGAACGGACATGTAATTTTTTGTGGCACGCGGATTGCTCCGGGGCATTTGTCGAGAAGTGTTCCCAAGAGCACCCACTACGAGGTTACTGATCATGGTTGGCATTCATCACGCTCCGTCTCTGTTGAACTGGCTGCTGATTCTGGCCTCGATGCTCAGCGTCGAACTGGCCGGCGCGGCTGTGCGTTGCGAGCGCAATCTGGTGGCCAACGTCGTCGCCTTCGATCAACCGCTGATGTTCAACCGCCTCGGTGCGCAGAATGCCAACGGCATGATGTTCGCCTTGCGCCGCGACGTGGTGGATGAACATGACCAGTCGCTGGCGTACGGCGGCTCAGCGGCGCCGGGCAAAGTCTCGCTGCGTCCGGACAAGCGTCCGCGGCCGCTGGTGTTGCGCGTAGCTGCCGGCGATTGCCTGACGATCAATCTGCAGAACCTGCTCGACTATCAGGCCAACCCGAACAAGCACTTTGAAAACGAGGGCGAGGAAGGGGTCGAAAACGCCAACGGCGCCGAAGCCTTCAAAGTCGATGAGCAGGTCGCGGATCGTCACGTCGGTTTCCAGGTCAACGGCCTGCAAGCGGTGAACAGCATCGATGACATTTCTTCGTTCACCGGGCGTAACGCCAACAGTCTGGTGCCACCGGGTGCCAGCCGTTCCTACACCCTGTACGCCGAGCGCGAGGGCGCGTTTGCCGTCAGCAGCCGTGGCGCAACGTTCGGTGGCGAGGGTGCGGCCGGCAACGTTGCCAATGGCTTGTTCGGTCAGGTCGTCGTGCTGCCCAAGGGCGGTCGCACTTATCGCAATACCCTTACCGAAGAAGAAATGCGCCTGGCCACCACGGGCCGCGCGCCCACCGGCCAACCGATCGTCGACTACCAGGCGCGCTACCCGCAACGCGAACCGTGGTTGCGTGAAGGCAAGGCCGGTACGCCGATCATCAGCATGGTTGACGGCAATGAAATCATTTCCAGCGAAAGCGATGCGATTGTCATGGGCAGCAACGCCGACGGCAGTTTCCCGCCCAGCACCTATCCGCTGGAATCGATGGGCAAACGCAACCCGGCGATCCCCAACCGCCTCGAAGCGTTCCGCGATTTTGCCTCGCAATTCCAGGACGAAACCGCCGCCACCCAAGCGTTCCCCGCGTACTGGGCGGATCCGGTGATGGCCCATGTGCTGGAGCCGACCCGCGACTCGTTCATGATCAACTACGGCTCCGGCGGCATGGGCGCCGAAGTGGTCGCCAACCGCTTGGGCGTAGGGCCGATGCACGATTGCCTGTCCTGCGCCTACGAAGAATTCTTCCTCAGTTCGCACACCGTTGGCGATGTGGCAATGCTGGTGGATGTGCCGGCCAACGCCGGGCTTGAGAACATCGCCCCAGGCCAGACACCGCGCGCCGATCAGATCGGGGTGAAAGCCACCATGGCCCTGTATCCGTCGGAGCCGTCGAACGTCAACCACAGCTACATCGGTGACTTCGTCAAATTCCGCAATACCCACAATGGCCACGAGCAACACATCTTCCACCTGCACGGCCATCAGTGGCTGTTCAACCCCAACGACGACAACTCCGATTATGTCGACGCCCAGGGCATCGGGCCGGGCGCCGGTTATACCTACGAAATCGCCAATGGCGGTTCCGGCAACCGCAACCGCGTGGCCGGCGATGCGATCTATCACTGCCATTTCTATCCGCACTTTGCCCAGGGCATGTGGGCCATGTGGCGGGTGCACGATGTCTTCGAAGAAGGCACTCGACTCGAAGTTTCGCAGCAGGGCGCCGACGGTTACCACAGCGAACCGTTTGCCTTGCGCAGTGGCAAACCGGCGGCCGGTGCACGCGCCTTGCCGGACGGCGAAATCGTTGCCGGCACACCGATTCCGGCGATTGTGCCGCTGCCGGGCAAAGCCATGGCGCCAATGCCGGGCAAAGTCGTGGTGGTGCCAAAAATCGGCGAAACCCTGGTCGCCGGCAATGATGACGACGAAGACGAAGAAGAGGGCGATGACGACGGCGAGCACCACGGCGGCAACGCTGGCGGTCAAGCCATCGGCTCACTGGCGCTGGTTGATCGCAGTGAAGCCAATCGCAATGCCGACGGCAGCCTGAAAAACCCGGGCTATCCGTTCTGGATCGGTGGCATGGAAAGTTCGGTCGGCCAACGTCCGCCAACGCCGCCACTGGACATGCTCGACGCGGCCACCGCGCAAGCGCTCAAGGCCAGCGGCAAAGCGCTGTGGGCCAACCTTGACCCGGCGCAGTCCGGTGGCTGGAATGGCGGCTTGCCGCGTCACGCACTGGATGGCGTCTCGGCCGGAGGCGAAGCGCACACCGTGACCACCTCGCTGGACTTCTCCAAGGAAGTCACCCGCGCCAAACCGATTTACCTGCCGGAAGAAGGCACCGAAGTCGAACAAGCGGCGATGGCCTTCCACGCAAAAAAAGACCATCCAAGTTATGCCTTGCTGCCCGGCAATCAAGTGGTGGCCAAGGCGTTTCGCACCAACGGTGCCTTGCCGATGGCCGGCGCACCGTATTACGAACCGTGCATGGACGATCGGCAAAAACGCCTGACCGCCAGCGCTGGCAGCGGCGAGTTCGCCAGCGGTGAACGTATCGACGGCCTGTCCTTTGTCGGCGCTTCGAGCTTCACCGCCGACCGCCCACGGATCTACAAAGCCGCCAACATCCAGTTCGATGCGGTGTACAACAAGGTCGGTTATCACTTTCCGCAGGCGCGCATTCTGGCGCTGTGGGAAGACGCCTGGCCGGTGATCACCAAGCAGCGTCCGCCAGAGCCGCTGGTGATGCGCATGAACACCTTCGATTGCGTGCAATACCAGCAAACCAACCTGGTGCCGGCCACCTACGAGATGGACGACTACCAAGTGCGCACGCCGACTGACGTGATCGGTCAGCACATCCACTTGCCGAAGTGGGATCTGACCTCGGCGGACGGCTCGTCCAACGGCTGGAACTACGAGGACGGCGTGCTCTCGCCCGGCGCTGTGCAGGAACGTATTCACGCGATCCGCGAGTTCAATCAGTGCGCCAGTACTGACCCGCGCGACGGCACTCAGGCCTGCCCGAAAGCCAAGAACCATCCGTTCTTCGGCCAGTACGGCCGCGCCGATTGGCTCGGTGCGCGCACGGCGATGCAGCGCTGGTTCGTCGATCCGGTGGTCAACGCCAAAGGCGTCGATCGCGGCCTTGGCACGATCTTCACCCACGACCACCTCGGCCCATCGACGCACCAGCAGATTGGTCTGTACGCCACTGTGTTGGCCGAGCCGGCCGGTTCCACCTGGTTCCACGCTGAAACCGGCGAGCCTCTGTACAGCGGCGCGCGTCAGGACGGCGGGCCAACATCGTGGCAGGCGGTGATCAACACCGGCGACCTCGATGGCGACGGCAAGAACGACAGCTTCCGCGAGTTCTTCCTCGAATACAGCGACTTCCAGCACGCCTATGAAGCTGGCGTCTATGTCGGTGCCGGGCCTAACGGTGTGCCGAACGCGCAGGCGTTCCCGGCCACCGCCGACAGCTTCCGCTACGCAATCAACCCGCCAGTGCGCAACAACGCCAGCAACCTGCTTGAGGGTGTGCTGGAAGTGCAGGGCGGTCAGGTCCCGGGCTGCCCGAGCCGGCCATGTCCGCAGGCGATCTCGGTGGATGATCCGGGCATGTTCGTCGTCAACTATCGCAACGAACCGCTGGCCCTGCGCGTGTACGACCCGAACAAGGTCGGCCCGGACGGCAAGCGTGGCATGCAGGCTGACGGCCTCGGTGGCGATCTGTCGTTCGCCATGCAAAGCCGCACCGACCGCGCGATTCCGGCGATGAACCTGGCGCCGAATCTGCTCACCTCGGCCACCGGCCCAACCGGCGGCACCACACTGTTCCCGCCGCACATCAACAAGGGCGGCGCCGAACCTGGCGACCCGTTCACACCGATGCTGCGTACTTACACCGGCGACAACGTGCGGCTGCGGGTGCATGCCGGCGGTCATGAAGAAGAGCACAACGTCACCCTGCACGGTGTGAAATGGCTGCAGAGCGGTTCCGGTTTCGGCAACAGCTCCAACTCCGGTTGGCGTGCGTCGCAGATGATCGGTATTTCCGAGCAGATGGGCTTCATTGCGCCGGTGTCGATGCTGTCCAGTTCGGCGGCGACCACGGGTGATTATCTGTACTCGATGGACGCTTCGATCGAAGGCTACTGGAGCGGTATCTGGGGCGTGATGCGCAACTACACGGCCAAGCGCAATGACCTGTTCGCCATTCCCAACAACCCGAATCCGGCGGGGATGCGCAACACCGTGGCGTTCGAGGGCAGTTGCCCACGGATCAGCGCCAACCCCAATGGCATCGGCACGCGGCCGACGGTACAGCGCAACTACGAAGTGGTCGCGGCACTGGCCAATGACATCCTCGGCAATGCGCTGGGCCTGACCATCGGCGATCCCGAAGGGCTCGGTCAGCATGTCGGCGGGCCGCTGAATCCGGCGGGTGGCACCCTGGTGCTGAACTCGCGCACGGTGAGCATTCCACAAGTCACCGTGACCGATCCGGAGGATGGCGAAACCATCACCATCGGCGGGCAGAGCGGGCCGTTGCATGACCCGACTGCGATTCTGTATGTGCGCAAATCGGACCTTGATCCGCTCAGCGGCAAGCTCAAACCCGGCATCCCGGTCGAACCGCTGGTGCTGCGCGCAGCGGCGGGGGATTGCATCAACATCACCCTGGAAAACCGTCTGCCGAGCGTCATGCCCGACCTGACCCAAACCGCGGTGATGCAAGGCATGGTCAAGCGTGATCGCAACAGCGGTCTGGGCTCGACCACCTTCAGCAACAACCTGATGCGGCCATCCAGCCACGTCGGTCTGCACGCGCAATTGCTGGCGTACGACATCACTAAATCCGACGGCGCCAACGTCGGCGCCAACCCGATCCAGACCGTGCCACCGCGCGTCGGCAACAGCGGCGCGTACCCGACCCGTACCTATCAGTACTACGCCGGGCACTTGGAGCGTGAAGGCAAACCGGTGACGCAACTGGGCCGCAGCGTCGACAACATCAATGCCACGGCGGTCGAGTTCGGCGGTTTGAATTTCACCCCGGCGGACGTGATCAAGCAACCGCAAAAAGGCCTCGGCGGGGCGATGAGCATCCTGCCGATCGGCGCGACCTGGGTCGACGATGCGCGCAAGGTCAACGCCACGGTGACGGCGCCTGGGCAAACCAGCTACCGCGATTTTGCGATGGTCTGGCACAAGGCGTTGAACACCCGTTGGGCCAATGGCCGGCCGGTGGAAGGGATTGCGGCTGAGGGCTTCGGCGTGCCGACCGATCCGCAGGACAACTCGAGCATGGCGATCAACTACAAGACCGAACCGCTGTGGTACCGCTTCGGCCTCGCCCCGGACGCACCGTTCGGGCATGCCGATGGCGCGGGTTATGGCGATATGACCAACGCGCACATGGCTTACAGCAATGCGTTGGTGGGTGGCGATCCGCAGACGCCGGTGCTGTATGCCAAACCGGGGCAGCCGTTCCGTACGCATATTTTGATGCCGAGCGGTGGCAGTCGTGGCACTACGTTCCAGCTCGACGGGCATGTCTGGTCGGTCAATCCGTTCCAGGCCGAGAAGAGCGATGTCGGTGGCTATCCGATGGGCTCGCCGGGCGTCGGCTCGGTGCGCTTCGGCTACAACCCGATGTCGATGTACATCGGCGCCCACGAAAGCGTCCTGCCGGCCGCGCACTTCAGCTTCATGATCCCGAGCGCCGGCGGCAGCAATGCGATACCGGGGGATTACCTGTTCCGCGACTACGCCGCCTACGGCAACACCTCCGGGTTATGGGGACTGCTGCGCGTAACCAACGAACCGGAACCGGCGCCGCAGGGGCAGTAGACACGACGCCAATATCCCCGTGGATGCAAATCCCATGTGGGAGCGGGCTTGCTCGCGAAGAGGTCGGCACAGGCAACAGGTGTGGTGGCTGGCAGATTGCTTTCGCGAGCAGGCTCGCTCCCACAGGGGACAGTGGTTGGCTGTGAGGAAGTGGATGTACGCAAATCCCTTGTGGGAGCGAGCTTGCTCGCGAATGGGGGCAACTCGGTTTGTGAGGGTGAGGCTGATGACGCTTTCGCGAGCAGGCTCGCTCCCACATGGGGGCGGTGTTTTGCCAGGTGAAGAGGTAGGGGAGAGTTAGATGAACAGGATCATCAACATCATTGGTATTTGCACGCTGGCCATGGCCGGTGCGTTGCTGACGCTGAGTGAGATTGCGCTGGCACAAACCGGTGCGGGTCAGACGCTGAAGCGCGACGGCGTGGCGGTGGATTTCAACCTCAAGCCACTGGCCGCCGACGGCAAACTGCGCGAAGGCGAATTCGCCGATGTGCAGTTTCACATCACTGACAGCGCTTCCGGTCAGCCGTTGTCCGGGGTGGCGCCGGGCGCCTGGGTCGATCCGCAAACCCTCGCTGCCGATAAGGCCCAGGGCCGCGACCAGAGCTGCAAAGCCCGGGTCGGGGTGTTCCTCAAATCCAACATCGGCGCGCGGCCGTTGCTCGACCTCAACAGCTATTTCCTGCTGGTGATGAACCGCGACGCCAGCATCGCCGTGGTCGATCCGTCGGTCTCGGTCGGCGGCATCACCAGCACCCTCGCGCGGATCGAACTCAAGCAACCGCCGATGGACTGGGTCACGCCCAAAGACAACAAACGCGTGTTCGTCTCGATGCCGACGGCGGGCGAAGTCGCGGTGATCGACAGTGAACAATTCAAGGTTCTCGATTCGGTCAAAGCCGGCAGCCAACCAGTGCGCGTCGCGCTGCAACCAGACGAACGCCTGCTGTGGGTCGGCAACAACGCCAGCAAAGCCGAAGACTCCGGCGTGACAGTGATCGACAGCCAAAGCCTCAAATCCCTCAAACATTTACAGACCGGTCGCGGCCACCACGAAATCACCTTCAGCAAAGACAGCCGCTTCGCCTTCGTCAGCAACCGCGACGACGGCACCGTCAGCGTGATCGACATCGCCAGCCTGAGCATCGTCGAGCAGATCAAGACCGGTTCGCATCCGCTGTCAGTCGCCTATTCAGCCCTGTCCGGCGCGGTCTACGTGGCCGACGGCAAGGACGGCACCGTCACTGTGATCGACGCCAGCACCCACGCCATCCGCCGGGTGATCAAACTGCAACAAGGCCTCGGCCCCATGGGCTTCAGCGCCGACGGCCGCTTCGGTGTGGTGCTCAACACCTTGGAAAACCGCGCCACGGTTATCGATGCCGCCACCAACAGCGCCATTCATGATCTGGACGTCAGCGCCGAACCCTACCAAGTGGTGTTCACCCAGGCCTATGCCTACATCCGCGGACTCGCTTCACCAAAAGTCACCATGATCAACTTGTCCTCGCTCGGTGAAGGCCGCCAGCCGATCAGCCAGGGTTTCGAAGCCGGCCCGCAAGCGCCGCGCCTGGCCGGCGATTTGCCGCTCGCTTCAAGCCTTGCGGTATCACGCGACGACAACGCGGTGTTCGTGGTCAACCCGGTCGACAACACCACCTATTTCTACGCCGAAGGCATGAACGCGCCGATGTCCGGTTACCCCAACCGTGGCCAGATCGCCCGCGCCGCGATGGTCATCGACCGCAGCCTGCGCGAAGTCTCGCCGGGGTTGTACAGCGCGCGGGTGAAGCTACCGGCAGCGGGGCGCTTCGACGTGGCGTTCCTGCTCAACCAACCGAACATCATTCACTGCTTTACCGCGCAGATCGAAACCAATGGCGCCCTGGTAAAACACCTCGGCCAGCCGAAAGTCGAGTTCCTTCTCGACAAGACTGCCGTGGCGCTCAACGACCCCTACGTCGTGCGTTTCCGCATCGTTCAAGGCAAAGACAAAACCCAGCGCAGCGGCGTCAAAGACGTGCAATTGCGCTACTACCTCGCGCCCACCTCGCACCCCCGCCAAGTGGCGGCGCTGGAAGTCGCCGACGGCGTATACGAAGCGCCGATCACCCTTGACCGCAGCGGCGCCTGGTACCTGCACGTGCGCGCGGCGTCACTGGGCGCCGGTTTCGATGACAAGACCTTTGCCAGTGTTCGGGTAGCCCCCGGCCAGGCCCGTTGAAGAGGAGTTTCGACATGAACCGATTTGCATCCGCTGGCCTGCTGACCCTGTGCCTGTTGAGCCTCGGCATTCAACACGCCAACGCTCATTCGGCAGACGAACACGCCGGGCACACGGCCCCGGCCAGCAACACGCAAGAACACGCCCAGGTGAAATTCGCCAACGTGCCGCTGCTCGACCAGAACGGCAAAACCGTGCGCCTCGAACAAGACCTGGTACAGGGCAAAATCGTCGTCATGAGCTTTATCTACACCAGTTGCACCACGGTGTGCCCGGTGGTCTCGTCGATCATGGGCAAGGTGCAGAAACAGCTCGGCGCGCGCGTCGGCAACGAAGTGCAACTGGTGTCGATCAGCATCGACCCGCAGCGTGACGACCCGAAACGCCTGCAGGATTACGCCCGCACCTTCCAGCGCGGGCCGGGCTGGAGCTGGCTGACGGGTTCGCCGCAGTCGATCAACGAAACCCTCAAAGGCCTCGGCAGTTTCAGCGGCGACTTCAAGAATCACCAACCGTTGATCCTCGTCGGCGACGGCAACAATCGTCACTGGATGCGCTATTACGGCTTCACTGATCCGGCGCTGCTGGCCAAGGAAGTGGAAAAACTCAGCGGCCTGCGCACCCACGCCAAACACACCGCCATCGCCATGGAGCAACAGCCATGAGACTGCTCGACTGGATCTCCCTGACCGTGTGTTTCTGGATCTTCAGTACCGTCGCGTTTGCTCACGAAGGCCATGCCCCCGAAGCCCCGACAACGGTTGCCGCCGCGCCGGCCAAAGGCACCCACGACGCGAAAACCTGGTTCACCGACACGCCATTACAGGATCAAAACGGCGAAACCCTGCGCTTCTACAGCGATGCGCTGCAAAACCGCGTGGTCCTGCTCAACGTCATTTTTACTAGCTGCAACGATGCCTGCCCGCTGATCACCCGCAAGCTCAAGGAAGTCCGCGAGCTGTTGGGTGACAAGGCGCAAGACATCACCTTCATTTCCCTTACCAGTGACCCGCTGCGCGATACGCCGGCGGTGCTCAAGGCTTACACCTTGAAGCAGGGTTCCGATGACCCTCATTGGCTTTTTCTTACCGGCGACAAGGCGCAGATGGACTTGGTATTGAGCCGCATCGGCCAGATCGTGCCGACCCCCGAGCAGCACTCCACGCAGTTGATCGTCGGCGATGTCGCCAATAAACGCTGGAGCAAAATCCGCCCCGACGCCCCGGCCGCCGCCATTGCCCAGCGCTTGCAGTTGCTGACAATGCCCGTGGCCGGCCGCTGAGCCCGCGCCATGAAACGCTGCCGCGTACTCGCCCTGATCCTGCTCGCTGGCGTCAGCCTTGGCGCGGGCGCTGCGCCGCTGACCCCGGAAGAAGCGGCGGGCAAGCGCCTGTACCGCCAAGGCTTGTCGGCCAGTGGCGAGGCGATCATGGCGCGGGTCGGCGCGGCGGATGTGTTGCTGCCGGCGACCAGCCTGCCGTGCGCCAATTGCCACGGCGCCGACGGCCTCGGCCGACCTGAGGGCGGCGTGCGTCCACCCGAGTTGAACTGGGCGCGACTGACCAGCACCTACGGCCAGCAACAGGTCAACGGCCGCAGTTATCCGGCCTACAGCGAAAGCACTCTGGCCACGGCCATTGAGCAGGGCCGCGACCCCGGCCACAACCGCCTCGACCCGAGCATGCCGCGCTTTCTGCTGTCGATGAAGGATCAGCGTAACCTCAGCGCCTATCTCAAACGCCTCGCCGACGAACGTGATCCCGGCCTCGACGCCGAGACCTTGCATCTGGGCACCTTGCTGCCCAGTCAAGGACCACTGGCCGAGGAGGGCATGACCGTTGCGGCGGTGCTCAACGGCAGCGTGGCGCGGATCAATCAGGCCGGCGGCATTCACGGTCGGCAACTGCGTTTGACGGTGATCGATCCCGGCCCGGATCGCGCCAGTGCCGAGCAAGCCTTGCAGCAGTTGATCGAGCAGGAACAAGTGTTCGCGTTGATCGCGCCGCTGGCACCGGCCCTCGACAGCGAACTCGGGCCGCGCCTGGAACAGGCCGGGGTGCCACTGATCGGGCCGATGTCGATCCTCGGCACCCTGCAGGCCAGTCCACAGATTTTCGAGCCGTTGCCGGGATTGCGCGAGCAGTTGATCGCGCTGGCCGATTACGCCACGGCCAGTTTGCGCGTGCTGCAAGGGCCGACGCTGATCGCCTATGCCAATGACCCGATCCAGACGCAAGCCGCGCAAAACCTCGGTCAGTACTTGCAGGAACACGGCTGGCAGAAAGTCCATCTGCAAGCCTATGACCCGGCGGCGGAGGCGCTGCCGTTGGGCTCGCGCTCGGTGTTTTACCTGGGCAATGGCGGCGGCTTCAGTCGTCTGGCGACGCGGCTGCAAAGCGCCGGGCAAGTGCCTTATCTGTTCGCCGCTTCAAGCCAGGTGGCCGGCGATCTGCTGCAAGTCCCCAACGGTTTCACCCGGCGGGTGTTTCTCGCCTATCCATTTGTGCCCAGCGACTGGACTCAGGCCGGGCGCATGGCCCTGACCTTGTTGCGCGAAGGCCAAGGCCTCGGCGCCCAGCACGCGGTGCTGCAAGTCGGTGCCTACGCCTCGATGCTGCTGCTCAGCGAAGGCATGAAACAGGCTGGCCGTGATGCCAGCCGGGAAAAATTGGTGGCGGCGCTGGAAGGCCTGCACGACTTCGACACCGGCCTGACCCCGCGCCTGAGTTTCGGCCCCGGCCGACGCCTGGGTTTGAGCGGCGCGCATGTGGTTACCGTGGATTTGCCCGATCAGCGTTTCTATCTGGTCGCGCCTTATAAACCGATTGTTGCCAGCCCCTGAACGGAGGGCCCGATCATGAAACGCACAACGCTGATCTTGCTGCTGACCTGTTGGCTGCCGCAGGCGTGGGCCAACAACGAACCGGCCGTGGCGCGGGTCAACGGCGAGGAAATCTCCGGGTTTCGCTTCGAGCGTTTCTTCGCCGAATACCTGGAAGATCAGGGCCGCGCGGTAACCAGCATTCGCAGTCCCAAGGCCTATAAGGAACTGCGCCAGGCGGCGTTGCAAATGCTGATCGACAAAGAACTGCTGTGGCAGGAATCGCAGAAGCGTGGCCGACAGATCGACGAGCAAGCGCTGCGTCAGCAGATCGAGAAAACCCGCCTGGCCATCGGCGGCACGGATAAATTTGTCCGTCGCTTGCAGGATGCCGGTTTCGATGAGGCGTCCTTCACCGAGTACACCCGCCGCGAACTGGCGGCGCAGCAGATGTTCGCCGAGTTGATACGGGCCAATACCTTGCAACCCCGCCACCTGTTGATCCGCGTGCCCGCGCAAGCGGATGCAGCCACAGTGGCTCAAGCGCGTCTACGCTTGATGCAAATGCGCGCCTCGATTGTCAGTGGGGCGAGTTTCGCCAGCGATCCGGTGCGCTCACCGTTTGGCTGGCATGTGATTTATTTGCCGAACCACTTGGAGGCCGCCGATGTCCCAGATTTGCAGGGGCTGGATACAGTCAGGGCACAGCTCGCCCGACAGCAACAGACCCAGGCTCGTCGCCAAGTGCTCGCGCAATTACGGGTGCAGAACAGGATCGAACGAATTGACGACGACTGAAGGTTCCCCCCCAATAGTGGGGAATGGCTTCGATGCCCATTCAGGTGCTTCCCCGTTTCTGGGGAACGGGGTACCGGGACGAGCGGGCATTGTCATTAAATTCAAGGACATGAAGACATAAAATTACCGGCACTCAGCCTGGCATGAAGTGTGCGTTACCGATGGTAAGGCGCACTCTCAGGGCGGGGTCATCGGACCTGCTGTTTCAAGGAGTCGACCTTGGTTAACAAAGTACTGGTTGTCGAAGACGAGCAGCTGCTTGCACAGAACCTTCAGGATTATCTGTCGGCGCAGGGGCTGGACGTCGCGATTGCACATGACGGAGCGACGGCTATCGGTTTGGCCGAAACCTTTGCCCCCGACGTGCTGGTGTTCGATTACCGCTTGCCCGATATGGAAGGCTTTGAGGTGCTCGACGCGGTCCGCCAGAACAGGACGTGCCATTTTGTGCTGATAACGGGTCACCCGACCGCTGAAGTCTGTGAGCGGGCGCGGCAACTGGGGGTCAGCCACATCCTGTTCAAACCGTTTCCCTTGGCGGAACTGGCGCGGGCGGTCTGCGACCTTCTTGGGATCAAGCGCGAAGCGAAACCCGGTGCGAGCCCTTCCGAGGGTTTTGTCGAACGACGCCAGAGCAGGACCGAGAGCTTCCCGTTGCAGTTGTACGATGGCAGTTGGGTGTTGGCGGATCGGCGACGACAGTTGCACGCCATGGCACCGGACGACGATCAAATGCTCACCGGGGAGTAATGGCGCGAACAGACGTTCCGGCACTTGCCGCCAAGGTTTGCCGCGCCGACAGGGCTCTAAGCCCCGGTTGGAGAGCAAGCCATGGAACGTCTGTCCGTTGTCGTCGAACCGCTGCTGGCCGAAAGCGCCCCAGAGCGTTTTTCCAGTGAACAGCTTGCCCAAGCCCGGGCGCGGGCCGCCACCTCCGGCGAACGCGTGCTTGAAGCCCTCGGCGTGTTGTGCGAACTGGCAGCGATGCCGTTCATTCACACCCTCGGCGCTACCCTGCATTACCCGATGCTCGACACCGACAGCCTGTTTGCCGCGACGCCGGTGTTCGACCGGGTCACCCTCGCACAATGCCTGAAACGTGAATTCATCCTGCTGCGCCACAACGACGAAGTCATCGGCGTGTTTGCCGACCCCTTTGACCCGGCACGGCTGGCCTGGATCGACGATTGCCTGCACGGCGCGCCGCTGTATCTGGTGCACGCCGATGACCTCAAGGCGTATCTGGCCCGCCACGAAGAAAGCTTCCACGCCGTCGAATCGCTGAACGCCCAGGGCGACACTCACCACGAAATCGACACCCTGCAAAGTCTGTCGCTGACCAGCATCAGCGAAGACGCCAGCAGCGTGGTGAAACTGGTCAACTCGACCCTCTACGACGCGCTGAAAATGCACGCCAGCGACATCCACCTCGGCACCACCGGCAATGGTCTGGTGATCAAGTACCGCATCGACGGCGTGCTCAATAACATCAGCAAAGTCCAGGGGGCGGAGTTCTCCGAACAAGTGATCTCGCGGGTCAAGGTCATGGCCGAACTGGACATCGGCGAGAAACGCGTGCCACAGGACGGCCGCTTCAAGATCGGCATCAGTGGCCGCCAGATCGACTTCCGCGTGTCGATCATGCCGAGCATTTTCGGCGAAGACGCGGTGCTGCGGGTGCTCGACAAACAGGACCTCGCCGACAAGGTCTGCGGTGTGCAGTTGCAGGCGCTGGGCTTTGAAGATGAAACCCTGCGCCAGTTGCGCCGCCTCGCCGCCGAACCCTACGGCATGGTGCTGGTCACCGGCCCGACCGGCAGCGGCAAGACCACCACGCTGTACGCGATGATCACTGAGATCAACCACGGCGTGGACAAGATCATCACCATCGAAGACCCGGTCGAGTATCAATTGCCGGGCGTCCTGCAAATCCCGGTCAACGAGAAAAAAGGCCTGACCTTCGCCCGTGGCTTGCGCTCGATCCTGCGCCACGACCCGGACAAAATCATGGTCGGCGAAATCCGCGACCCCGACACCGCGCAGATCGCCGTGCAGTCGGCGCTGACCGGCCACCTGGTGTTCACCACCATCCACGCCAACAACGTCTTCGACGTGATTGGCCGCTTCACCCAAATGGAAATCGACCCCTACAGCCTGGTTTCGGCGCTCAACGCGATTCTCGCCCAGCGCCTGATCCGGCTGGTGTGCGCCAGTTGCAGCGCGCCGGTCAATCCGAGCGATGAAGAGCTGCGCGCCTCGGGCCTCGATCCGCAGAAAGTCGATCATTACCACTTCGTCCACGGCAAGGGCTGCGGCCATTGCCGGGGCAGCGGTTATCGCGGGCGCACGGCGATTGCCGAGTTGCTGCACCTCGACGACGAGCTGCGCCAGATGATCGTCGAGCGCCAACCGATCAAACAAATCAAAGCTCTGGCCTGCGCCCGTGGTTTGCGCCTGTTGCGCGAATCGGCGCTTGAGCTGGTGGAACAAGGTCGCACCACGCTGGAGGAGATCAATCGTGTCACTTTTATCGCGTGAGCGTTTTGTCGCCGTGCTCGGCGCCAGCGGTGTTGGCCTCGGTCAGCGGCGCGGCAGCGACACCCTGTGGCTGGGCAGCGTCGGTTACATCGACGAAGGCTTCCAGAGCTACGCGGTGGCGCTGGACACCCTCGACCGCCTGCTCGGTGAGCACGCCGGCGCCGGTGCCGAACTGAGCGTGGTCATCTCCGGGCACTTCAGCCGTTTCTGCCTGGTGCCGTGGAGCGCGCAGATCAGTAGTCCGGAAGAACTGCGCGGCTTTGCTCAGTTGTGTTTTGAAGACTTGTTTGGCGCGCCCACCCAACCGTGGAGTCTGGTGCTGTCCGCCGAGCCGGCCGGTTACGACCGCATCGCCAGCGCCTTGCCGCAAGACTTGCTCGAACGCCTGCGCACGCTGGTCAGTGGTCGCGGTTTGCGCCTGCGCTCGGTGCAGCCGTACCTGATGGCGGCGTTCAACCGCTTCGACAAAAGCCTCGATGCCGGCGACTTCCTGTTCGTCGTCGCCGAGCCGCAACGCAGCGTGTTGTTGCTGGCGAGGGAAGGGCGCTGGGCTGGCGTGCGTTCGGTGGGCGGCAGCGACAGCGATGCCGCGTTGAATGCCCTGATCGGTCGCGAACGGCAGCTGCAAGCTTCGACCAGCGAACGCGCCTTCAACGTTTATCTGCATGCGCCGGCGCGCCTCGATGCGCATCCGGACGTGGCGGGCGTGCAACTGCGCACCCTTGAAGACGACTCGATGACCGTGCGTGACGGCTTGTACGTCATGTCCCGGGCGGTGGCCTGAGATGCGCGCCCTGAATCTGGATTTTCAGCCACGGCCGCGTTCCGGCCCGTTGGGTTGGAGTTTGCTCGGCGGCGGCGTGCTGCTGGCGCTGCTGTGCTTCGGCGTGCAACAGCACCTTGACGCGCACACCGAACAGCAACAAGGCCACCTGCAAACCACCCAGCGCCAGCTCACCGGTGACAGCGGTGCCAAGTCCACCCTGAGCCCGGCGCAAACCCGTGAGCAAGCGGCGAACCTCGCCGAGATGCGCAAGGTCTCGCAGCAACTGCGCCGCCCATGGGAACGGCTGTTCGCCATGCTCGAAGCGATGCCACGTGATGACGTCGCACTGCTGAGCCTGACCCCGGATGCGCGCAAAGGTCAGGTACGGATCAGCGCCGAAGCGCGGGATCTGCAAGCGATGCTCGATTTTCACAAACGTCTGGAAGCCAGCGACGAGCTGTCCGACGTCTCGCTGTTGAGCCACGAGATCGTCGTCAAATCGCCGGAACAACCGGTGCAATTCAACCTGTCGGCGACTTGGGAGATAGGCGATGCGAATCCCTAGGCTGATCGTCCACGAATACCTGCAAGGCCTCGGCATTCCGGGCCTGGCCGGGCTGGCGTTGCTGCTGATCGCGGTGGCTTGGGCACTCGGTGGTTTGCTGCCGGGCTGGCAATCGTTGCAGCACTTGAGCCAGCAGACTGAGGAAGCCACCGAGTACCTGGCCAAGGTTGAAGACGGCAGCATCGCGCCACCGGTGGTGCCGCAGCGTCAGCTCGACGACTTCCGCAACAAACTGCCGGCGCAGCCGCAAGCCACCGTCGCCATCGACCGCATCTACGCCCTCGCAGCGCAGGAGCACATCACCCTGGCGCGCGGTGAATATGCCCTCGGCGTCGATCCGAAAACCCATCTGGCGCGCTATCAGATCCTCTTGCCAGTGCGCGGCAGCTACCCGCAACTGCGCCGCTTCGTGCACGCCTTGCTCGGTCAGTTGCCAGCGGTGGTGGTGGAAGACCTTGAGCTGCAACGCAAGAAGATTGGCGACACCGACCTCAATGGCCGGATCCGTATGACCCTTTACCTGTCGAGGTCGTGATGAATACCAAGCGCGTGACAGGGTGGTTAGCGTTCTTCGCTGTGGCGGCCGCGCTGGCGTGGTTGCCGGAATATTTCTCGCCAACCGTGGACGCCGATTCCAACGCAGTAGCCGTCGCCACGCCGGGGAAAACCCGGGGCGCGCTGCCGGCCAGCACCGCCAAGGCCAAAGAGGCACCGATCAGGGACCTGAGCCCGGCCGGCGACCTGTTCGCGGCGAAATCCTGGAAGGCCGCGCCAACCCTGGCCACGGTCACCGAACAAGCGATCAACCCGGCCACAGTGGTGCAAGCCCCGAGCCTGCCACCGGTGCCGTTTCAGTTCGTCGGCAGGCTGCACGACCGCAGCGACCTGCAAGTGTTTTTGCAGAACGGCGAAAAGATCTACGTCGTGCGCAACGGGGATGTGATCGACGACACCTGGAAGATCACCGGCATTTCCGATGTGGAATTGAGCCTGGTTTACCTGCCTTTGCATTTGTCGCAGACCTTGTCTGTGGGGAGTACGCAATGAACCGTTCCCGTTTGCTGATGAGCCTCGGTCTGTGTGCCGGGCTGGCCGCGTGCAGCACTGCGCAGGTGGCCAACAAGGAAGCCGCCGACCTGATTGAACAGGGTCAGTACGAGGCGGGGCTGGCCCGGATCGAAGAAGGCCTGCGTGAGAATCCTCGCGACACCGAATTGCACCTGCTGCTCAACACCGGTCGGGCCAAGGCGATCACGTCGTTGCTGACGGCCGGCGACACCGACCGCGCGCGTCGCGATTTTACCTCGGCGCGCACCGCCTACATGCGTGTGCTGACCATCGAGCCGAACAACCGCCGCGCGCAGGATGCCCTGAAGCAGATGGAATACCTGCGCAGCATGGACGAGAAACTCGAGCTGGCCCGTGGCGACCTGCGTCGCGGCGACATCTACGGCGCTGATCGTCAGGTCAAACAGATCCTCGAACTGGACCCGGCCAATGAAGGTGCGCTGGAGCTGCAAGGCAACATTCGCCTGGTGCAGAGCCGCAACGTGATTGCCTATCCGCAACTGCGCACCAAGCTCGATCGACCAGTGACCCTGGAATTTCGCGACGCCAACCTCAAGACCATTTTCGAAGTGCTGTCGCAGGTTGCCGGGCTGAACTTCATCTTCGACAAAGACCTGCGTCCGGACATGAAAGCGACGATTTTCGTGCGTGACGTGCGCATCGAAGACGCCGTGACCCTGTTGCTGCAACAGAACCAGTTGCACCAGAAAGTGGTGAACGAAAACACCTTGCTGATCTACCCGGATTCGCCGCAGAAAGTGAAGGATTACCAGGAACTGGTGATGCGCACCTTCTACCTGACCAGCATCGATGCCAACACCGCGCTGAACATGGTCAAAACCATGCTCAAGACCCGCGACGTGTTCGTCGACGAACGCCTCAACACCCTGACCATGCGCGACACCGAAGACGCCGTGCGCATGGCCGAGAAACTGCTGCAATCGCAAGACCAGTCCAACCCGGAAGTGGTGCTTGAAGTGGAGGTGATGGAAGTCGCCACCCAGCGCATTCTCGACCTCGGCCTGCAATGGCCGAGCACCTTCGGCGTGGTCAACTCCGATGGTTCACCGGTCACCCTGTTGGGCCAGCTCAAGGGCATCAACTCTGACCGCATCTCCATCGGCCCTTCGCCGCAAGCCAAGATCAACGCGCAGGACAACGACATCAACACCCTCGCAAGTCCGGTGATTCGCGTCAGCAACCGTGAGCAGGCGCGCATTCACATTGGTCAGCGTGTACCGATCATCAGCGCCACCTCGGTGCCGTCGACACAGGGGCCGGTGATCACTGAAAGCGTGACCTATCTGGATGTCGGTCTGAAGCTCGAAGTGACGCCCACTGTGCACCTGAACAACGAAGTGGCGATCAAGATTGCCCTGGAAGTGAGTAACGCCACGCCGCTGGAACCGACCCGCCAAGGCACGATCCCGGTGCAGGTCGATACCCGCAACGCGCAAACCTCGCTGCGCCTGCACGACGGCGAAACGCAGATTCTCGCCGGACTGGTGCGCAACGACCACGGTGCCACCGGCAACAAGATTCCCGGCCTCGGCGACATTCCCGGACTCGGCCGTTTGTTCGGCAGCAACAAAGACACCATCGGCAAATCCGAACTGGTGCTGTCGATCACCCCACGGATCGTGCGCAACCTGCCGTATCAGAGCCCGTCGGACATGGAGTTCTCCACCGGTACCGAAACCAGCATGCACATCCAGGCACCGGATCGTTCGCAGAGCTACGTAATGCCGTCGCCTGCCGCGCAGCCGCGTGCCGTCGGTGAATCGGCCGTGGCCACCACCCGCGTTACTGTCGAGAAGCCTTGATCATGAACGCCTCCCAACGCGGTTTTACCCTGATCGAAGTCGTGGTGACGCTGGCCCTGATCGGCCTGTTGGCGAGCATGGCCGCGCCGCTGACCGAGACCCTGGTGCGGCGTGGCAAGGAGCAGGAATTGCGTAACGCGCTGTATCAGATTCGCGATGGCATCGACGCCTACAAACGCGCGTTCGATGCCGGTTACATCGAGAAGTCGCTGAACAGCAGCGGCTACCCGCCGAACCTGAAAGTACTGGTTGAGGGCGTACGCGATGTGCGCAGCGCCAAAGGTGCCAAGTTCTACTTTTTACGCCGCATCCCGCGTGATCCGCTGGTGCCGGCGAAACGTGATGATGAAGGGGGTTGGGGCGTGCGCGCCTACGACAGTTCGGCTCAGAACCCGCGCGATGGCGAGGACGTCTTTGACGTCTACTCCCACGCCCGGGGCAAGGGCCTCAACGGCATCGCCTACCGCGAGTGGTGAACCTCATGCGCCGGGAAAAAGGTTTTACCTTGCTGGAGTTGATGGTGGTGATGGCGATCATCGCCACGCTGATGACCATCGCGCTGCCGCGCTACTTCAACAGCCTTGAAGCGTCGAAGGAAACCACCTTGCGCCAGAGCCTGTCGGCGATGCGCGAGGCGCTGGATCACTTCTACGGCGACACCGGCCGCTACCCGGATTCCATCGAGCAACTGATCGAACAACGTTACCTGCGCAATACGCCATTGGACCCGATCACCGAACGCAAAGACCAGTGGGTGCTGATCGCGCCACCGGACGGCGTTGCCGGTGGTGTGGCCGACATCAAAAGCGGTGCTACCGGGAGGGCGCGTGATGGCAGCCAGTATTCCGAGTGGTAACCGTGCGCAGCAGGGTGGCTTCACTTACCTGGGCGTGCTGTTTCTGATTGTGGTGATGGGCATGGGCCTGGCCAGTGCCGGCGAGTTGTGGTCGACCGCTTCACGCCGCGACCGTGAACGCCAATTGCTCTGGGTCGGCACCCAATACGCGCAGGCGCTGCGCAGCTACTACCGCAGTTCGCCGGGACTGGCGCAGTACCCGAAAGAGTTGGTCGACCTGCTCGACGATCAGCGTTTTCCAGAAGCGAAACATCATTTGCGTCAGCTTTATCCGGACCCTATCGGTCAGGGTGAATGGGCAGTGCAACGCGGTTTCGATGGACGCATCACCGGCCTCAACAGCCCGTCGACCGAGCTGCCGTTGAAGCAGGCGGACTTCCCGACACAGTGGTCGGATTTCGAAGGCATGCAGCGTTATTCGGACTGGCAGTTCGTCGCCGAAAAAGCCTTTCTTGAGGGCACCAATGGTCCGGCCAAAGGGCAATCGGTTCTGCCGCAGGCGTTGCAGCCATGACCCGCCAATGGTGGTGCGCGCTGATCCTCACTGCTGTGGCGTGCTGCGCCAGCGCCGGTGAAGAAGACGAAATGATGGGCTTCATCGTCGACGACACGATCTCGCACATCGGCCACGACTTTTACTACTCGTTCAGTGAACGCCTGCGCGACACCAGCCCGATGGATTTCAACCTGGTGGTGCGCGAGCGGCCCGACGCGCGCTGGGGCAGCCTGGTGACCGTGGAATATCAGCAACGCCTGGTTTATCGGCGCTTCCTGCCGCCGAACACTGTGGAACTGAAGGACGAGGCCTATGAGGCCGCGGATAGGGTTCGACTGGAGGTTGTCCGGCGCAAGCTGGAAGCCATGTTGCAGGACACCACCGACCTTGAGAAGGACGAACTATGAACAGCACAACGTTCTCACGGCGCAGCGGATTCTGGATCTCGGGGTTGTTGATCGGGCTCGCCAGCGCCGCTGCTGTCCAGGCCACTGAACTGGTCTACACGCCGGTCAACCCGTCGTTCGGCGGCAACCCGTTGAATGGCACCTGGCTGCTCAACAACGCCCAGGCGCAAAACGACTACGACGATCCGGACCTGAAGAAGCGCACCACGGTGGCCGGTACGTCGGCGCTCGAACGCTTCACCAGTCAATTGCAATCGCGGCTGCTGGGGCAACTGCTGGACAACATCTCCACCGGCAACACGGGGAGCCTGTCCACGGACGCTTTTATCGTCAACGTCGTCGACGACTCGGGGGCACTCACCATTGAGGTGACCGACCGAGCGAGCGGTGAAGTTTCGGAAATTCAGGTGAACGGCCTCAACCCATGACGGGCTGACGGTTCCGGGGAGAGTCGGACATGAAAAAGATCATCGCGCTAGGGCTGCTGTTGGCGACATTACAAGGGTGCAGTCTGCGTGAGCCGATGTCGGCCGAGCAGGACACCGAAACCCCGACCCTGACGCCCAGGGCCTCGACCTATTACGACTTGCTGAAGATGCCGCGGCCCAAGGGCCGGTTGATGGCGGTGGTGTACGGCTTCCGTGACCAGACCGGGCAGTACAAGCCGACGCCGGCGAGTTCGTTTTCCACCAGTGTGACCCAGGGTGCGGCGTCGATGTTGATGGACGCGATGCAGGCCAGTGGCTGGTTTGTCGTGCTGGAGCGGGAAGGGCTGCAGAACCTGTTGACAGAGCGGAAGATCATTCGCGCGTCGCAGAAGAAGCCGAATACGCCGGTGAATATCCAGGGTGAGCTGCCGCCCTTGCAGGCGGCGAACATGATGCTTGAGGGCGGGATCATCGCGTATGACACCAATGTGCGTAGCGGTGGGGAAGGGGCGCGGTATCTGGGGATCGATTTGCAGCGTGAGTATCGGGTGGATCAGGTGACCGTGAATTTGCGTGCGGTGGATGTGCGCAGTGGGCAGGTGTTGGCGAATGTGATGACCAGCAAGACGATTTATTCGGTGGCGCGTAGCGCGGGGATTTTCAAGTTTATCGAGTTTAAAAAGTTGCTTGAGGCTGAGGTGGGGTATACGACGAATGAGCCGGCGCAGTTGTGTGTTCTGTCGGCGATTGAGGCGGCGGTGGGGCATATGGTGGCGCAGGGGATTGAGCGGCATTTGTGGCAGGTGGCGGGGGACGCTTCTACGCCCGGGCAGGATGATGTGTTGAATCGGTATTTGACTCAGAACAAGGTTGATCCGGAGGCGGAGTGAACGTGGCGGCCTTCGGGCCGACCAGGTTCTTGCAGAGGTTGGCGGGGCTGATGATATTGAGAATGTCCCCAAAACCTGTGGGAGCTGGCTTGCCAGCGATGGCGGCCTTATAGCCGACCAATCTCTGGCAGATGTACCCAGTTCCAATTGTGGGAGTGAGCTTGCTCGCGAAGGCTTTTTGTCAGGCGTTGGGGTTCTTTCTGGCTGAGTACATATCCATTCCTGCGGCAACGGCCACCTAGGGTTTCGCCCTGACGGCGACTCACTTTTTTTACAAACGCCTAAAAAAAGTAAGCAAAAAAACGCTTGCTCCTGCGTGCGGCCCGCTCGCTGGGGCTCGGGGTTCCTTCGCTCCGGGACCGATCCGGGCGCAGCGTCTACGGTTTGCTTCGCTGCACCTCCTCTCGCTGTGTTTGGCTGCGCCAAACGGTCGCTGCGCTCCCACGCCCGGATCAATCCCTCCACTCAGCCTTCCGACGTCGCCCGTGGATCAAGATCAAAAGCTGCAGCCGAGCTAACGCTCATCCTGTTGAGTGGTGAGAAGCACGGCGTGCTTGGCTTTTGATCTTCGTAGGAGCTGAGCTTGCTCGCGAAGGCGGCCTGACAGCCGCCCAATCTCTTGCTGACAGCACGCGATTCAATTGTAGGAGTGAGCCTGCTCGCGATAGCTATCTCTCAGACACCAGTAGCTATTGCGGATGTACTCAAATCCTTGTGGGAGCTGGCTTGCCAGCGATGGCGATCTATGAGCCGACCAATTCCCGCCGGTTGCTCACATTCACTGTAATTGTATGGACTCGCCCAAGCCGAGCCGTCTGTGCGCCACGGTGGCATTCTTATAGAAGCCAACGACAGCGAGGGCGAGGC
>NZ_CDROCK010000066.1:0-33330 GCF_977020205.1 Pseudomonas sp. AIG
ATCCCAATCCCAATCCCAATCCCAATCCCAATCCCAATCCCAATCCCAATCCCAATCCCAAAACCCCAAACACAAAAAAAGGCGCGATCCTCTCGAATCGCGCCTTTCTCATGTCCCGCTTTCTATCAACTACCCAACGCCTTCGACGCCAGCCAGAACAACCCGGCCGACAGCGCAACCGTCGCCGGCAAGGTCAATACCCAAGCCAACAGAATGGTGCGAACCGTGCCACCCTGCAGACCGCTCTTGTTAGCAACCATGGTGCCCGCCACGCCCGAGGACAGAACGTGAGTGGTAGAAACCGGCAGGCTGAAGATGTTGGCCATACCGATCAAACTGGCCGTGGTGATCTGCGCAGACATGCCCTGGGAATAGGTCATGCCCTGCTTACCGATCTTCTCACCGATGGTCAGAACAACGCGTTTCCAGCCAACCATGGTGCCCAGGCCCAGAGCCAGTGCGACCGCCAGAATCACCCAGAACGGGGCGTATTCGGTGGTAGTGGTCAGGTCTTTGCGCAATTTGTCGAGGTCAGCCTTTTCACGAGGTTCCAGGCCCGGCAACTTGCCAACCTTTTTCGCGGTGTCGTCCAGGCAGAGCAGGTAACGACGCACTTCGATGCGGCTTTCCGACGACAGCGAGTGGTAGTCCGCGACACCTTTAAGGGTGTGCAGCAGGGCGCTGATGGTCGGTTCGGTCTGCTGCGGGTTGCAGCGGAATTTCTCCGG
The DNA here is from genome assembly GCF_977020205.1 of Pseudomonas sp. AIG. Taxonomy (NCBI): domain Bacteria; kingdom Pseudomonadati; phylum Pseudomonadota; class Gammaproteobacteria; order Pseudomonadales; family Pseudomonadaceae; genus Pseudomonas; species Pseudomonas sp. AIG. Next base: position 729 of record NZ_CDROCK010000066.1, read on the forward strand.
CAGGTCGCCTTCCACGCTCTTGCCCAGGGCGAGGAATTCACCCAGCGAATCGGCGTTGCGCTGGTAGAACTGACTCAGGTGCAGGGTCGCATCGCGGGTGCGTTCGATCTGATACGTGGTGCTGTTCAGGTCGAGAACGAACTGTGCAGGCACGATACCGATCAACACCAGCATGATCAGGCCGATGCCTTTCTGGCCATCGTTGGAGCCGTGCACGAAGCTCACGGCCATGGCCGAGATCACCAGGACCAGACGGTTCCAGAACGGTGGATGCTTCTTGTCGTCGATCTTGCGGCGCTGTTCCGGTGTCTTGTGCATCTTCGACAGCGGGCGCCACCACTTCAGGCCGATCAGGATCAGCGCGGCGATCAGGAAGCCGGCCATCGGCGAGAACACCAGCGAGGCGCCGATGTCGATCGCTTTCTGCCAGTTCACGCCGTCGGCCAACGGAATGTCGTTGATCAGGGCGTTGGCCAGGCCGACACCGAGGATCGAACCGATCAGGGTGTGCGAGCTGGAAGCCGGGATACCGAAGTACCAGGTGCCCAAATTCCAGGCGATTGCCGCGGCGAGCAACGAGAACACCATTGCCAGGCCATGGCCGGTGTTCACATTGATCAGCAGTTCAACCGGGAGCAAATGGACAATGGCATACGCCACGCCAACGCCGCCCAGCAGCACGCCGAGGAAATTGAACACACCGGAAAAGAACACCGCCAGGTGGGGCGGCATGGCTTTGGTGTAGATAACAGTGGCTACCGCGTTAGCGGTGTCATGAAATCCATTGATGAACTCGAAGGCGAGGACAAACGTCAGGGCGAGCAAGAGGCTCACAAGCACCCAAGCATCCAGTCCGCTGAATAAATCGATCATGAAGGTTTTCTGACCCGGTCGTAAGGGGGCGCGATTATGCCAGAAAAGACTGGAAATCGATCCCCTACCTGCTCATCGGTTACACACTTCTTCGATTTAATTTGTTGCAGCGCATGAAAACCCAGCGCAGTGCAGGGTTTTTCAAGTCTTTGATTTATATAATAAAAGACTCATTTCGCAGGCGATTTCATCGTCGCGGAGAGGTCTCGAACGCTTGTCTGAAATATCTGTGAAACCTGTAGGACGCCCGTCCTCAGTCTGCCAGATCGGATGATGGCCGCTGCCCGCGGGTAGCGGGCGCGCAAGGCATCGTCGTTCCACCGCGCTTGTAACCGGTGTGGACGTAAAACCTTCAACGATCCAAAGAAAGTGCCTCAAGGCTCTTCGGCTTTGAGTTCCTTTTCGATCTTTTCGATTTCTTGCTTGAAGACCTGATCCTGAACGGTCGGGCGTTTACGCCACGCTTTGCGTTCCGGTTCGGGCTGAGCGGCGTAGGTGGTGACTTCCCCGCCGTAAACTTCCTTGTAACGTTGTTCCTGGCGCTCAAGTTCCGCGCGCAGTTCGTCTTTCGTCACAGTGCTACCTGTATGAGTTGAGTTAAGTGTCTGGTGAAACGCACTGCAACGAATCGATTGAACGAAGCCACCGAGCATCCAGCACCTGAACAGGCATTGGTGTAATCGGTGGGGCGATCAAGACTTCCGTGTTACAGGCGGCTACGGCACCAGATAAAAACTGACGCAGCATCAGTTTCCTGTTTCAGCGAGCGCAGGCATTGCATGAGTGATGCGCGTCAGGCGCTGGCCGGGCTGTTGGCGATGGACATCGCCTCAGCGGGTGACGACCCCGGTGATTAAAGACAAGGCGTCACTGAGTTGCATTATAGCGGTCGATTCAGGAATGACTATCTTTGCCAAGTTAAAAACGGTTCTGGATGTGTGATTGTTTTGTGACTGGCAACTTTTGTCACTAGTTGAAGTGCGTGGCGGCCATTATTGGGCGAGCGATCGGTTTTTGGCGCCATTTAGTCGAACAACTAAGGCCGTGATTCGGATAGCCGCCGAAGTTGAGTAAACCCCGCAAAGGGCTTGAGACGGCCTGAACAGTGGATTGCGATTATCGGTCGACGGTTCGATAATCGCCCAATCTTGAAGGCTCAATGCTTGTGCATTGATCGGCAAGTCGCTTGTATAGCCCATTGATCCGTGCCGTATAGAAGGACAAGAAATGAACGATCAAATGCGCAACTCTTTCACCTCCGTGGCGCCGCCGATCGTCGCCTCACCGGCCAAACGCATCCAGGCGCTGACCGGTGATCCGGACTTCATGACCTCGCTGGCCCGGGGCTTGGCGGTGGTGCAGGCGTTTCAGGAGCGCAAGCGCCATCTGACCATCGCCCAAATCAGTCACCGCACGGAAATTCCCCGCGCCGCCGTGCGCCGTTGCCTGCATACCTTGATCAAACTCGGCTACGCCACCACTGACGGTCGCACCTATTCATTGCTGCCCAAGGTGCTGACCCTTGGCCACGCGTATCTGTCGTCGACGCCGTTGGCAGTATCCGCCCAGCCGTACCTCGACCGCATGAGCGAGCAACTGCATGAAGCCTGCAACATGGCCACGCTGGAAGGCGACGACATTCTCTACATCGCGCGTTCGGCGACCACCCAGCGGCTGATTTCGGTGGATCTGTCGGTGGGCGGGCGTTTGCCGGCGTACTGCACGTCGATGGGGCGAATTCTGCTGGCAGCGCTGGACGATACGTCGTTGCGTGAGTACCTCGATCACGCCGAACTCGTCGCCAAGACCAGCCGCACGATCCATACACCTGATGCCTTGCTCGAATGCCTGCAGGAAGTGCGGCAGCAAGGCTGGTGCATCGTCGATCAGGAACTTGAACAGGGTCTGCGTTCGATTGCCGTGCCGGTCTACGATGCTTCCGGCCAAGTTGTCGCGGCGCTCAACGTCAGCACCCACGCCGGTCGCGTCAGCCGTACCGAGCTGGAACAGCGCTTCCTGCCGGGCCTGCTCAGTGCCAGTCGCGACCTGAGTGCGCAGTTATTCGCCTGATGAAGCTGTTCGATAAACGCACAGTGTTGCGTTTATCGAATTGACGCTAAAACCCTCGGATCATTAATGTCGCGGCAGCGTCATCCGGCGCTGTTGTGAATGAGCCCGCCGGACTGTCGACTCCCATAATAATGACAAGAGGCAACTCACCATGCGCACGCTCCCCGACTGTCTCCGCTCCATCCCCTGTTGCCGGGTTTCCCGCGACGCCTGATCCAGACCTTCTATTCTTGTGACCGTGCCGCGTTTAGGCCGGCCGCCGTTCGACTGCGTTTTTTGCGTGGAATAAAAATAATGAACCAGCCTCAGTCCGCTGTAGGTAACTGCCTCGACGTGCAGACCTTCATCAATGCCCAATCGATCTCGCGCTATCAGTGGCGGGTGGTGATCCTGTGTTTCCTGATTGTCTTCCTCGATGGCCTCGACACCGCGGCGATGGGCTTCATTGCCCCGGCGTTGTCGCAGGACTGGGGCATCGACCGCGCCAGCCTCGGCCCGGTGATGAGTGCCGCGCTGATTGGCATGGTCTTCGGCGCACTCGGTTCCGGCCCTTTGGCTGACCGCTTCGGGCGCAAAGTCGTCCTCGTCGGCGCGGTGGTGCTGTTCGGTGCCTTCAGTCTGGCGTCGGCGTACAGCAGCAACGTTGAACAACTGCTGGTGCTGCGCTTCCTGACCGGTCTGGGACTGGGTGCGGGGATGCCGAACGCCACCACACTGCTCTCGGAATACACCCCGGAACGCAAGAAGTCGCTGCTGGTGACCAGCATGTTCTGCGGTTTCAACCTCGGCATGGCTGGCGGCGGGTTTATTTCCGCCAAGTTGATTCCGGCGTTCGGCTGGCACAGCCTGCTGATGATCGGCGGGATCTTGCCGTTGATCCTCGCCGTGGTGTTGCTGTTCTGGCTGCCAGAATCGGCGCGCTATCTGGTCGTGCGTAACCGTGGCACCGACAAAGTGCGCAAGACCCTGGCGCCGATCGACCCGGTCACCGTCGCCCAGGCCTCCAGCTTCAGTGTGCCGGAGCAAAAGACCGTCAAGGCACGCAACGTATTCGCGGTGATCTTCTCCGGCACCTACAGCACCGGCACCTTGCTGCTGTGGCTCACGTATTTCATGGGCCTGGTGATCGTTTACCTGCTGACCAGTTGGCTGCCGACGCTGATGCGCGACAGTGGCGCGAGCATGGAACAGGCGGCGTTCATCGGTGCGTTGTTCCAGTTCGGCGGGGTATTGAGCGCGGTCGCTGTGGGATGGGCGATGGACCGCTTCAATCCGCACAAGGTCATCGGCATTTTCTACCTGCTGGCCGGGGTGTTTGCCTACGCGGTAGGGCAGAGCCTGGGCAACATCACGTTGCTGGCGACCTTGGTGCTGGTGGCCGGCATGTGCGTGAACGGTGCGCAATCGGCGATGCCGTCGCTGGCGGCGCGGTTTTATCCGACGCAGGGGCGGGCGACCGGGGTCTCGTGGATGCTGGGGATTGGCCGCTTTGGCGCGATTCTCGGGGCGTGGATGGGCGCGACCTTGTTGGGCCTGGGCTGGAATTTCGAGCAGGTGCTGACGGCGTTGGTGATTCCGGCGGCGTTGGCGACAGCTGCGGTGCTGATCAAGGGCATGGTCAGTCATGCGGATGCAACCTGAGTATCAGCGCATGATCGTTCCCACGCTCTGCGTGGGAATGCCTCTAGGGACGCTCCGCGTTCCGGCCTTTGAAAGGGACGCGGAGCGTCCCGGGCTGCGTTCCCACGCGGAGCGTGGGAACGATCAACACGAACCGATAGGCTGACAACAATCTGTTCGATAAACGAACACTCAGTCGATTATCGGATTGTTTGGCACATTTCCCAGGCTTAATCTGCAGTGACTCCGGCGCTGAACCTCGCGCCTTTTTATCACTGGCGATCCATTACAAAAACAGGAGCCCGCTCCATGGCTGAGATCCTTTCGCTGCACGACGCGGTGAAGCAATTCGTCAACGACGGCGACACCGTCGCACTCGAAGGCTTCACTCACCTGATCCCTACGGCCGCGGGTCATGAAATCATTCGTCAGGGCAAGAAAGATCTGACGCTGGTGCGGATGACGCCTGACCTGATCTACGACCAACTGATCGGTGCCGGTTGCGCACGCAAACTGATTTTCTCTTGGGGCGGCAACCCGGGCGTGGGTTCGCTGCACCGTCTGCGCGACGCGGTCGAGAAGCAATGGCCGCACGCTCTCGAAATTGAAGAGCACAGCCACGCTGACTTGGCGAATGCCTACGTCGCCGGTGCTTCCGGCCTACCGTTCGCGGTGCTGCGTGCCTACGCCGGCTCCGACCTGCCGAAGGTCAATCCGCTGATCAAGACCGTGACCTGCCCGTTCACCGGTGAAGTGTTGGCGGCCGTGCCGTCGGTGCGCCCGGACGTGACTGTGATCCACGCACAGAAAGCCGACCGCCAGGGCAACGTGCTGCTGTGGGGCATTCTCGGCGTGCAGAAAGAAGCCGCTCTGGCCGCCAAGCGCTGCATCGTCACCGTGGAAGAAATCGTCGACAACCTCAATGCACCGATGAATTCTTGCGTATTGCCGACCTGGGCCTTGAGCGCGGTTTGCCACGTGCCCGGTGGTGCGCATCCGTCCTACGCCCACGGTTACAACGAGCGCGACAATCGTTTCTATCAGGCGTGGGATCCGATCGCCCGTGACCGTGAGACGTTTACCGCGTGGATCAACGAATACATCCATGGCTGCGCTGACTTCAGCGCGTTCCAGGCCAAGTTGGCCGCTGCTTCGGAGGCCAAGTAATGACTTACACCACCAATGAAATGATGACCGTCGCAGCGGCCCGTCGCCTGAAGAACGGCTCGGTGTGCTTCGTCGGTATCGGCCTGCCGTCGAAAGCCGCCAACCTCGCGCGTCTGACTTCTTCGCCGGACGTGGTGCTGATCTACGAATCGGGTCCGATTGGCGCTAAGCCAAGCGTGCTGCCGCTGTCCATTGGTGACGGCGAACTCGCTGAAACCGCCGACACCGTTGTGCCGACCGGTGAGATTTTTCGCTATTGGCTGCAGGGCGGGCGCATCGACGTCGGTTTTCTCGGTGCCGCGCAGGTCGACCGTTTCGGCAACATCAACACCACCGTGGTTGGCGATTACTTCTCGCCGAAAGTGCGCCTGCCGGGTGCCGGTGGCGCGCCGGAGATTGCCGGTTCGGCGAAAAGCGTGTTGATCATCCTTAAACAGTCGGCGCGTTCGTTTGTCGACAAGCTCGATTTCATCACCTCGGTCGGTCACGGCGAGGGCGGCGATTCGCGCAAACGTCTGGGCCTGCCGGGCGCCGGGCCGGTCGGCATCATCACCGACCTGTGCATCATGGAGCCGGAAGAGGGCACCCACGAATTCGTGGTCACCGCACTGCACCCGGGCGTGACCCGCGAGCAAGTGGTCGCGGCCACCGGTTGGGCGATTCGTTTTGCTGACAGCGTTGAAACCACCGCTGAACCGACTGAAGTCGAACTGACCGCGCTGCGCGATCTCGAAGCGCGCACGGCCGCCGCCCACGGCCAGGCACCGGGAGAAGCATGATGCGTGACGTTTATATCTGCGACGCGATTCGCACCCCGATCGGCCGTTTCGGCGGCGGTTTGTCCGCCGTGCGTGCCGATGACCTGGCCGCCGTGCCGATCAAAGCCCTGATGGAACGCAATCCCTCGGTGGACTGGAACGCCATCGACGAAGTATTCCTCGGCTGCGCCAACCAGGCCGGCGAAGACAACCGCAACGTCGCACGCATGGCGCTGCTGTTGGCCGGCCTGCCGGAAAGCGTACCGGGCGTGACCCTCAATCGTCTGTGCGCTTCGGGCATGGACGCGATCGGCACGGCATTCCGTGCGATTGCCAGTGGCGAGATGGAGCTGGCGATTGCCGGCGGTGTCGAGTCGATGTCCCGCGCGCCGTTCGTGATGGGCAAGGCGGACGCGGCGTTTTCGCGCAACATGAAGCTGGAAGACACCACCATCGGCTGGCGTTTCATCAACCCGTTGATGAAGGCGCAGTACGGCGTCGATGCGATGCCGCAGACCGCTGACAACGTCGCCGACGACTATAAAGTCTCGCGCGCCGATCAGGACGCTTTCGCCCTGCGCAGCCAGCAACGTACCGCCGCCGCGCAGGCCGCCGGTTACTTCGCCGAAGAAATTGTTGAAGTACGGATTGCCCACAAGAAGGGCGAAACCGTGGTCAGCCAGGACGAACATCCGCGCGCCGATACCACGATTGAAGCGTTGACCAAGCTGAAACCGGTCAACGGCCCAGACAAAACCGTCACCGCCGGCAATGCTTCTGGCGTCAACGACGGTGCCGCTGCGCTGATTCTGGCTTCCGCCGAAGCGGTGAAAAAACACGGTCTGACCGCCCGCGCGAAGGTGCTCGGTATGGCCAGCGCCGGAGTCGCGCCGCGAGTGATGGGCATCGGCCCGGTGCCGGCGGTGCGCAAATTGATCGAGCGCCTGGGCGTCGCGGTCAGCGATTTCGACGTGATCGAACTCAACGAAGCATTTGCCAGCCAAGGCTTGGCGGTGCTGCGTGAACTGGGTCTGGCCGATGACGCTGCGCAGGTCAACCCGAACGGCGGGGCGATTGCCCTCGGCCATCCATTGGGCATGAGCGGTGCGCGTTTGGTGCTGACCGCGCTGCATCAGTTGGAAAAGACCGGTGGCAAGAAAGGTCTGGCGACCATGTGCGTCGGTGTCGGCCAAGGTCTGGCCCTGGCCATCGAACGCGTCTGACGCAAGCCGTGACGAAAAAGAACAGAGGAAAGCGACATGTCTGACAAGCCTGGTTACCGTCGTCCGCAGGAAGGCACTCAGCCTGAGTACCTGCACCCGACGTATCAATCCACCAACCTGCGCTCGCCGTCGAAGCCGTTGGTGTTTCTGCCGCACTCGCTGTCGGAAATCACCGGCCCGACCATCGGCGCCGAACGAGTGGGCGACACCGATAACGACCTGACTGCCCAGCATGAGGGCGAGCCGCAGGGTGAGCGCATCATCATCCACGGCCGCGTGCTCGACGAAAACGGTCTGCCGGTGCCGGGGATTCTGGTGGAGATCTGGCAGGCCAACGCCGCCGGCCGCTACAACCACAAGCGCGACCTGCACGACGCGCCGCTGGACCCAAACTTCACCGGTACCGGTCGCACCGTCACCGATGCTGACGGCTGGTATCAGTTCCAGACCATCAAGCCCGGCGCTTATCCGTGGGGTAACCACCACAACGCCTGGCGCCCGGCGCACATCCACTTTTCGCTGTTCGGGCCGAGCATCCTTACCCGACTGGTCACGCAAATGTACTTTCCGGGCGACCCGCTGCTGGCGTACGACCCGATCTACAACTGCGTGCCGGACACCTCGGCCAAGGAACGCCTGATCGCCCGTTTCGATCTGGAAAAAACCATTCCGTCCTACGCCCTCGGTTATCGCTGGGACATCGTGCTGCGCGGGCGTGAAGCCACGCCGATGGAGAAATAAGATGACGCTGACTGCGACCACGTCCCACACCGTCGGGCCGTATTACCACATCGGCCTGACCTGGCTGAACCGTGAAGACCTCACCGTCGAGCAAACCCTCGGCGAGCGCGTGGCGATCACCGGGCAGGTGTTGGATGGCAACGGCGATGTCGTCAACGACGCCATGCTCGAAGTCTGGCAGGCCAACGCCGCCGGCAAGTACGACCACCCGGAAGACGAGCAGGACAAACCGCTCGATCCGAATTTTGAAGGCTTTGGCCGGGTGCCGGTGGATGCTGAAGGGCGCTTTCGTTTCACCACGATCAAACCAGGCACGGTTGAGGGGCTGAAAGGCTCGACTCAGGCGCCGCATCTGGTGGTGCTGGTGTTCGCCCGTGGCTTGGTCAAACACTTGATGACGCGGATCTACTTTGAGGGCGAGCCGGCCAACGTTGATGATCCGTTACTCGAATGTGTGCCGGCCGAGCGTCGCAGCACGTTGCTGGCCAAGCAGGACGCCTCGGGTGTTTACCAGTGGAATGTGATTCTGCAGGGCACTGACGCCGAAACCGTGTTCTTCGATTATTAAAATCAAAAGATCGCAGCCTTCGGCAGCTCCTACATGATCGTTCCCACGCTCTGCGTGGGAATGCCGCCATGGACGCTCCGCGTCCACCGTGACGCGGAGCGTCACCGGATGCGTTACCACGCGGAGCGTGGGAACGATCGATGTAGGATGTGGAACGGGACTGTTGCAAAGTATGTCTAGACTCTCACTGTCCCTATCGAGTGAAAAACAATGACAACCACCACCTCTCATTACACCGGTGAAGAGCGCAGCAAGCGCATCTTTGCCATTGTCGGCGCCTCGTCCGGCAACCTCGTCGAATGGTTCGACTTCTACGTCTATGCCTTTTGCGCAATCTATTTCGCCCCGGCGTTTTTCCCCTCCGACAACCCGACGGTGCAACTGGTCAACACCGCTGGCGTATTCGCTGCCGGCTTCCTGATGCGCCCGATCGGTGGCTGGATTTTCGGCCGGGTCGCCGACAAGCACGGGCGCAAGAATTCGATGCTCATCTCGATTCTGATGATGTGCTTCGGCTCGTTGCTGATTGCCTGCTTGCCGACCTATAAAGACATCGGCGTCTGGGCGCCGGTCCTGCTGTTGTTCGCCCGTCTGCTGCAAGGTCTGTCGGTCGGCGGCGAGTACGGCACCACCGCGACCTACATGAGCGAAGTCGCCCTCAAGGGGCAGCGCGGATTTTTCGCCTCGTTCCAGTACGTGACGCTGATCGGCGGCCAACTGCTGGCGGTGTCGCTGGTGGTGGTCCTGCAACAGTTCCTGACTGAAGACGATCTGCGCGCCTACGGCTGGCGGATTCCGTTTGTGGTCGGTGCGGTGGCGGCGCTGATTTCGCTGTTCCTGCGTCGCAGCTTGAAAGAAACCACCAACAAGGAAACCCGCGCGCACAAAGACGCTGGCAGCATCAGCGCACTGTTCCGCGATCACAAAGCCGCGTTCATCACCGTGCTTGGTTACACCGCCGGTGGCTCGCTGATTTTCTACACCTTCACCACCTACATGCAGAAGTACCTGGTGAACACCGCCGGCATGCACGCCAAGACCGCCAGCTACATCATGACCGGCGCGCTGTTCCTGTATATGTGCATGCAGCCGCTGTTCGGCATGCTCGCCGACAAGATTGGCCGACGTAATTCGATGCTCTGGTTCGGCGCGCTCGGCACGCTGTTCACCGTGCCGATCCTGCTCAGCCTGAAAAGCGTCAGCAGCCCGTTCCTCGCGTTTGTGCTGATCACCGTGGCGCTGGCGATTGTCAGTTTCTACACCTCGATCAGCGGCCTGGTAAAAGCCGAAATGTTCCCCCCGGAAGTCCGCGCACTTGGCGTTGGTCTGGCCTACGCGGTGGCGAACGCGATCTTCGGCGGTTCGGCGGAATTCGTCGCCCTGAGCCTGAAGAACATCGGCATGGAAAACTCCTTCTACTGGTACGTGACGGCCATGATGGCGATCGCCTTCCTATTCAGCCTGCGCTTGCCGAAACAAGCGGCGTATTTGCACCACGATCTCTAACCCGAAGCGCGCGGGCCGCCTCGGCCCGCGCCGGCAAGGACTTTTATGACTCAGCGACCGGGCAATCAATTGTTCGATGCCTATTTCACTGCCCGCGATATGCGTGACGTGTTCTGCGATCAGGGCCGCGTGCAGGCCATGCTCGACTTTGAAGCAGCGCTGGCGCGGGCCGAGGCGCGGGTCGGGTTGATTCCAGCTTCCGCTGTGGCACCGATTGCGGCGGCGTGCAGCGCCGGTCTGTATGACTTCGCGGCGTTGGGGGAGGCGATTGCCACGGCTGGCAACTCAGCGATTCCGCTGGTCAAGGCGTTGGGTAAACAGATTGCCGCGACCGAGGCCGAAGCCGAGCGTTATGTGCATTTGGGGGCGACCAGTCAGGACGTGATGGATTCCGGGCTGGTGCTGCAATTGCGTCAGGCGCTGGAATTGATTGAAAACGATCTGGCACAACTGGCTGCTTCTCTCGCCAGCCAAGCGCAACGCCATGCAGCGACGCCGCTGGCCGGACGCACCTGGCTGCAACACGCGACGCCGGTAACGCTCGGGATGAAAATCGCCGGATGGTTGGGCGCTGTGACTCGCAGCCGTCAGCGTCTGCGTGAACTCAAACCACGCTTGCTGGTGCTGCAATTCGGTGGCGCGTCCGGAACCCTTGCAGCACTGGGCGATCAGGCGTTGCCGATTGCCCAAGCGCTGGCCGACGAACTGCAACTGACCCTGCCGGAACAACCGTGGCACACCCAGCGCGATCGCGTAGTGGAGTTCGGCGCGGTGCTCGGTTTGATCGCTGGTAGCCTCGGCAAATTCGGCCGCGACATCAGCCTGTTGATGCAGACCGAAGCGGCTGAGGTGTTCGAGCCGTCGGCACCGGGCAAGGGTGGTTCGTCGACCATGCCGCACAAACGCAATCCGGTGGGTGCCGCGGTGTTGATCGGCGCAGCGACGCGGGTGCCGGGTCTGGTCTCGACGCTGTTCAGTGCGATGCCGCAGGAGCACGAACGCAGCCTCGGTTTGTGGCATGCCGAATGGGAAACCTTGCCGGAGATTTGCTGCCTGGTGTCGGGTTCGCTGCAACAGGCACGCTTGCTGGCCGATGGCCTGGAAGTCGACGCCGCGCGCATGTCGCGCAATCTCGAATTGACGCAGGGGCTGGTGCTGGCTGAAGCCGTGAGCATCGTCCTCGCCCAGCGTGTCGGCCGCGACACCGCGCATCACTTGCTCGAACAATGCTGCAAACGCGCGGTGGCCGAGCAGCGCCATTTGCGCGACGTGCTCGGTGACGAACCGCAAGTCACCGCCGAGTTGAGCGGCGCTGAACTCGATGATCTATTGAACCCCGCCCATTACCTCGGTCAGGCGAAAACCTGGGTCGAGCGCGCGGTGGCCGAACACAACGCATTGTCTGTCTGAAAGGAGAGGGCTGTGGCTTTCGTTCAACTCGCCGATGGCGAACTGCACTATCAAATTGAAGGCCCGGTCGATGCGCCGGTGCTGGTGTTGTCCAATTCGTTGGGCACTGACTTGCACATGTGGGACGCGCAGATGCCAGCGTTCACCGAGCATTTTCGCGTGCTGCGTTTCGATACTCGTGGTCACGGCAAATCGCTGGTGACGCCGGGGCCGTACAGCATCGAGCAACTGGGCCACGATGTACTCGGTCTGCTGGATGCACTGCACATCGAGCGCGCGCATTTCTGCGGATTGTCGATGGGCGGGCTGATCGGGCAATGGCTGGGGATCAATGCCGGGCATCGTCTGCACAAACTGATTGTCTGCAACACGGCAGCCAAAATCGGTGATCCATCGGTGTGGAATCCACGCATCGAAACGGTGCTGCGTGACGGCGCGGCGGCGATGGTTGCCCTGCGTGATGCGTCGATTGCCCGCTGGTTTACTCCGGACTTTTCGGCGGCGCATCCGGCGGCGGCCAAACAGATTACCGACATGCTCGCGGCCACCTCGCCGCAAGGTTACGCGGCCAATTGCGCGGCGGTGCGTGATGCCGATTTCCGCGAGCAACTGGCGTCGATCAACGTGCCGTTGCTGGTGATCGCCGGCACTGAAGATGCGGTGACGCCGCCGTCCGGTGGGCATTTTATTCAGGAGCACGTGCGCGGTGCCGAGTACGCCGAGTTCTATGCGGCGCATCTGTCTAACGTGCAGGCCGGTGCAGATTTCAGTGATCGTGTCTTGGCGTTTCTCAACGCTTGATAAGGGGATTTTCGTGGACGAGAAACAACGTTACGACGACGGTATGCAAGTGCGCCGCGCGGTACTGGGTGATGCGCATGTCGATCGCAGCCTGACCACGCTGACCGAGTTCAACTCGGAGTTTCAGGAAATGATCACCCGGCATGCCTGGGGCGATATCTGGACGCGTCCGGGCTTGCCTCGGCACACGCGCAGTTTGATCACTATCGCCATGCTGATCGGCATGAATCGTGAGGGCGAGTTGAAACTGCATTTGCGTGCGGCGGCGAATAATGGCGTTAGCCGGGGCGAGATCAAGGAAGTGATCATGCAGAGCGCGATTTATTGCGGGATTCCGGCGGCGAATGCGACGTTTCATCTGGCTGAATCGGTGTGGGATGAGCTTGGGATTGAATCCCGAGAATAGTCGTTGGCCGGGCTGACGCCATCGCGAGCAGGCTCACTCCTACATTTGGAATGCGTTCCCCCTGTAGGAGTGAGCCTGCTCGCGATAGCGGTAGCGGCCGTGACGAATCAAACCCTGGCCACAATAAATATCCGCTTGAACGCAAACAACGTATGCCCATTCGCCTCCTGCGGATACTGCGCATGCACCCGCATCAGGTAGTGATAGATAAACCGCGTCTGTTCCGCCGGGCTCAGTGCCTGCATCACCGGCCGCAGCGCCGAGACCTTCACCCAGTCATACACCGGTGACTTGCCGTCGACCACTTGCAACTGCTCGGTTTCCCAGATATCCAGCGACGAGGTCATGGGCGCGAGCAAACGGTAGTAATCCTCCAGTGACAACAACGGTCGCGCCGCCATGCGCTGACGCAGTTGCGGTGTGCCCAATGGCGTGCCGCCAAGGCCGCCGTCTTCGAGGGTGTCGAGCATCAGTCGATACCACAACGCATCGCGCCAGTCTGGCATGTGCGCCGCCAGACAACCGCCGGGGTTGAGATGGCCGAGCAGGCGCGGCAGCAACGTCTCATGGCCACCCATAAAGTGCAGCACTGCGGCGGCGAGCAGTAGATCTGCCGGTTGCTCCGGTTGCCAGTCGAGCAGATCGCAATGTTTCCACAACGCTTTGACCGGCAGACAGCGCGCTTCGTCGAGCATCTGCGCGGAGCTGTCGATTCCCTGCAACTGCGCACGCGGCCAGCGTTTGGCCAACAACTGCGTGGCAATGCCGGTGCCGCAGCCAAGGTCGTAAATGCGTTGCGGGTTGGGCAGGTCGACGCGGTCGAGCAATTCATTGACCGGCCGTTGCCTGAGGCGGGAAAACTGCTGGTACGCCTTTGGGTCCCAGTCGGGTGTTGCGAGACGAGAGATCATTGAGGTGGTCCTCCGGTGATCGTTGGTGTCTTCCGATGACAACCTGGCTCACTGCTTGAGGACCGACTACGACGACGGAAGCGGAAAGGGTGAAGCTCCTGAGTCCTTCAGGTTTTGTCACTCTACCCCCCGGCCAGTAAAGTGCCACTTCTCCTGATCAGTGGCGCAGATTCAAATGTAGGAGTGAGCCTGCTCGCGATAGCACCCGTTCAGCCACCATTGATGTGACTGACAGACCGCTATCGCGAGCAGGCTCACTCCTACAGTTTTGATCGGTGTTTAAAGGAGGCTGATCGGGTAGCTGACGATCAAGCGGTTCTCATCGAATTCGTTGTTGCTGAAATCCCGGCGCATGGTCGAGTTGCGCCATCTGAAGTTCAGATCCTTCAGCGCACCGCTCTGCACGGTGTAACCCAGCTCCGATTCGCGGCCCCATTCCTTGCCGTCGGTGATCGTCCCGGTGTGCACGTTGTCGCCGCTGATATAGCGGTTCATCAGGGTCAGGCCGGGCACGCCCATGGCGGCGAAGTTGTAGTCGTGACGCAACTGCCAGGAGCGTTCCTGCGCATTGTCGTAGCTGGCGTTGTAGCTGTCGTTGGCCAACGTGCCGCCGCTGGTGCCGTTGACGCGCATCCACGCGCTGTCGCCGGTGAGTTTCTGCAGGCCGACGTAGAAGGTGTTGCCGCCGTACTTCGCCGAGAACATCCCCGACCAGGTTTTGTTGTCGAGGTCTCCAGCGCGGGCGCTGCCATCGTCCTTGCCGTAGAAGAAGCCGAGGTTGGCGCCCAGAGTCCAGTCGCCCAGCGGTTGGCTATGGATCAGGTTGACGTATTGCTGGCTGTAGATGTCTTTGAGTTCAGCATTCCACAGGCCGATCTGTGTGCGTTTTTCGTTGAAAACGTATTCACCGCCCTGAAAGTTGAAGCGATCAGAGGTGAACGCCGCTTTGCCGGTCATCGACATGTCGCTCATGCTGCTGTCGTCGCGCGGGCTGTTGGCGCGGAACTGGCCGCCGTAGAGGGTCAGGCCGTCGATTTCCTTGGACGTGATCTGCCCGCCACGGAAGGTCTGTGGCAGCGAGCGGCCATCGTCCGAACGCAGGATCGGCAGCACCGGCATCCACTCGCCGACTTTCACTTCGGTCTGCGAAAGTCTGGCTTTGAAGGCGACGTTGGTGCGACCGAAGTTGTCCGCCGGGCGGCCGTCGTGATCCAGCGGCAGCAACTGCGTGCCCCCCGTGCCTTTACCGCCATCGAGCTTCACCGAATACAAGCCGAGTACGTCCATGCCGAAGCCGACGGTGCCCTGGGTGAAGCCGGATTTGGCGTCGAGAATGAAGCTCTGCGTCCACTCTTCAGCCTTGCCCTGCGCTTTGGTCGGGTTGGTGAAGTTGCGGTTGATGTAGAAGTTGCGCAGGTTCAGGTTGACCTTGGCCCCTTCGATGAAACCGGCCTCTTCAGCCGCAGCGGGCATCGCCGCGCCGGCCAGGGCCAGGGCGATCAGACCGGGAAATGCGTAAGGCGCAGGGGAGGTTGTCATAGCTGGGGTCTCTCTTGTTTTTTTAAGGCGAACGGGGGCGCTGCCACCGGTTTTCGGGGTGCAGACATGAAAAGTGTTCAGAGGTAAAACGACGGCAATCAGCCGGACGGGGCAGGGCGCGGGAGCATGGTGTCGAACCTGTTGTTATTGGTTTTGTGGAGCGAATGGTGCGGGGCGCGGATGTATTGATTCAATTGGTAAAAGCGGGTTCTGGGCGATTATCGAACGCAAGATTAAGTTGGATTTTATGGTGTCTGTGAGGGCCTCTTCGCGAGCAGGCTCGCTCCCACATTTGGTAGGCGTTCCCCTGTGGGAGCGAGCTTGCTCGCGAAGGGGCCAGCCCAGACAACACACCTTTCTGCCAGGCAACAAAAAGCCCACCAATCGGTGGGCTCCTTGTATTCAGCCGATGATCAGAACAGCTTCATCTTCGGCGCTTCTTCTTTCAGCGGTTCGTTCTGCGCGGTTTGCGCATTCCAGCCACCGCCCAGGGCCTTGTACAGGTTGACCGCACTGGTCAGCTGCGCGAGGCGGTCGGTGATCAGCGCTTGTTGCGCGCTGAACAGCTGACGCTGGGCATCGAGGAAGGTCAGGTTGCTGTCGACGCCGATGCGGTAGCGACGTTCGGCCAGGCGGTAGTAATCCTGGTTGGCCTGCACGAAGTCACGCTGCGCTTGCAACTGCTCGGTGTAGGTCTGGCGTGCGGCCAGGCCGTCGGCGACTTCCTGGAAGG
The DNA here is from genome assembly GCF_977020205.1 of Pseudomonas sp. AIG. Classification (NCBI taxonomy): domain Bacteria; kingdom Pseudomonadati; phylum Pseudomonadota; class Gammaproteobacteria; order Pseudomonadales; family Pseudomonadaceae; genus Pseudomonas; species Pseudomonas sp. AIG. The sequence goes on from NZ_CDROCK010000066.1 coordinate 17,055, forward strand.
CCGTTTGAATGGACTTCTCGTAGTTCGCCACGCCAATGTCCTTCTGGATCTTGGCGGCGTCGAGGCTGGCGCGCAGGCTGCCGGCGTTGAAGATCGGCAGGTTGATCTGCGGCTGGAACAGCCACGTCCCCGAACCACCCTTGAACAGGCCGGACAGGTCCGGGCTCAGGCTGCCCGCGTTGGCGGTCAGGCTGATGCTCGGGAAGAACGCGGCACGGGCCGCGCCGATGTTGGCGTTGGCCGCTTTCAGGTTGTACTCGGCTTGCAGAATGTCCGGACGACGTTGCAGCAGGTCCGAAGGCAGACCGGCCGGTACGTCGCTGAGCAGGTCATCCGACAGCGGTTTGGCCGCTTGCAGATTGGCCGGGATACCGGTGCCGAGCAGCAGGGTCAGGCTGTTCTCGTCCTGTGCCACCTGGCGGGTGTAACGCGCCAGTTGTGCACGAGCGTTTTCGACCGAAGTGCGCGACTGCGCCAGGTCCAGTGCCGAAGCCACACCGACTTCGTTGCTGCGGCTGGTCAGCTTGTAGCTTTCTTCGAAGGCACCGAGGGTGTCTTGGGTCAGCTTGAGCAGTTCCTTGTCCGCTTGCCAGGTCAGGTAAGCATTGGCGACGCTGGCGACCAGACTGATCTGGGTGCTGCGGCGCGCTTCTTCAGTGGCGAAGTATTGTTGCAGCGCTTGTTCGCTCAGGCTGCGAACGCGACCGAACAGGTCGAGTTCGTAGGCGCTGATGCCGACAGTGGCCGAGTAGGAGCTGGTGATGCCTGCTTCACCGGTCTGCGAGGCACGGGCCGGAACCCGCTGACGGCTGCCGCTGGCATTGGCCGAAACCGCCGGGAACAGATCGGCACGCTGGATGCGGTATTGAGCCGCATAGGCGTCGATGTTCAGCGCCGCGACGCGCAGGTCGCGGTTGTTTTCCAGGGAGACCTGGATCAGCTGTTGCAGCGCCGGATCATGGAAAAACTGCTTCCAGCCTTGCTCGGCAGCGGCCTGCGCCGGTGCCTGGGCCGGCGAATACGCCGGCCCCTGCGGGTACTGACCTGCGACCGGAGCCTCAGGCTGCTGATAGTCAGGTATCAGCGAGCAACCGCTCAGCACGAAGGCGGCGACTGCGATGGAGAGTAGCGACTTGCTCATTGGCCAGCCTCTTTAGGAGTTTCAGTAGCTTCATCCTCGTCAGCGATCTTACGCTGGCCGATGGACGAAACCGTAACGAAGAACAGTGGGACCCAGAAGATCGCCAGGATCGTGGCCGTGAGCATACCGCCAATCACGCCCGTACCGATCGCATGTTGACTGCCTGAACCGGCGCCCGTGGAGATCGCCAACGGTACAACACCGAGGACGAAGGCCAGCGAGGTCATGATGATCGGTCGCAGACGCATACGGCAGGCTTCGATCGCCGCGTCACGCAGGCTGCGTCCCTGTTCATGCAGTTCCTTGGCGAACTCGACGATCAGAATGGCGTTTTTAGCTGCCAGACCGATGGTCGTCAACAGACCTACCTGGAAGTACACGTCGTTGGACAGACCGCGCAGGCTGGTGGCCAGCAAGGCACCGATGATCCCCAGCGGTACCACGAGCATAACCGCGATCGGAATCGACCAGCTCTCGTACAGCGCCGCCAGACACAGGAACACCATCAGCAGCGACAGGGCGTACAGCGCCGGCGCTTGCGAGCCGGACAGACGTTCCTCATAAGACAGGCCCGTCCAGGAGATACCGACACCGGCCGGCAGCTTCTTGGCAATCGCTTCGACTTCGGCCATCGCATCACCGGTGGAGTAACCCGGCGCCGGAGAACCGAGGATCTCCATCGCTTCTACACCGTTGTAACGTGCCAGTTTCGGCGATCCGTAGATCCACTCGCCCTTGGCGAACGCGGAGAACGGCACCATGGTCCCGGCGCTGTTGCGCACGTACCACTTCTTCAAGTCTTCAGGGCTCATGCGAGCACCGGCCTGACCTTGCACGTACACCTTCTTCACCCGACCACGGTCGATGAAGTCGTTGACGTAGCTACTACCGAAGGAGATCGACAGGGTGCTGTTGATGTCGGCAATGCTCACGCCGAGGGCCTGGGCCTTCTGATCGTCGATTTCCAGGTGGTATTGCGGCTCATCGTTCAAGCCGTTCGGACGCACCTGATAGAGCACCTTGCTCTGCGCTGCCAGACCGAGGAACTGGTTGCGCGCTTCCATCAGTTTTTCGTGACCGATACCGGCACGGTCCTGCAGGAACACGTCGAAACCGGTGGCGTTACCCAATTCCAGTACCGCTGGCGGGGCGAAAGCAAACACCATCGCGTCGCGGAAGCTGAAGAAGTGTTGCTGCGCACGCTGAGCGAGGGCGAACACGCTGTTGCTCGCGTCACGCTCGTCCCACGGTTTGAGCATGATGAACGCCAGACCCGAGCTCTGACCGCGACCGGCGAAGTTGAAGCCGTTCACGGTGAACACCGAGGCGACCGCGCCGGATTCTTTCTCCAGCAGGTAGGAACGCATTTCGTCGATCACGACTTGCGTACGTTCGGCACTGGAACCGGCCGGGGTTTGCACCTGGGCGAACAGTACGCCCTGGTCTTCTTCCGGCAGGAACGCGGTCGGAATACGGGTGAACAGCCAGATCATGCCAACAACGATCAGCAGATACGCCAGCAGATACGGGGCTTTGCGCGACAGCATGTTGCCAACGCCGCGCTCGTAGCTGCGAACGCCACGGTCGAAGTTACGGTTGAACCAGCCGAAGAAGCCTTTTTTCGGCGTGCCATGCTCGCCTTTCGGAATCGCCTTGAGCATGGTTGCGCAGAGCGCCGGGGTGAAGATCAGCGCGACCAGTACCGACAGGGCCATGGCCGAAACGATGGTGATCGAGAACTGCTTGTAGATCACACCGGTGGAACCGCTGAAGAACGCCATCGGCAACAGTACCGCCGACAGAACCAGGGCAATACCGACCAGTGCGCCCTGGATCTGGCCCATGGACTTCTTGGTCGCCTCCTTCGGTGACAAGCCTTCTTCGCTCATCACCCGCTCGACGTTTTCCACCACGACGATGGCGTCGTCCACCAGCAAGCCGATGGCCAGCACCATACCGAACATGGTCAGGGTGTTGATGCTGAAACCGAACGCCGCGAGGATGCCGAACGTACCGAGCAATACCACCGGCACGGTCATCGTGGTGATGACGGTGGCGCGGAAGTTCTGCAGGAACAGGAACATCACCAGGAACACCAGCACGATTGCTTCGACCAGGGTTTCAACCACACCCTTGATCGATTCGGTTACCACCGGGGTGGTGTCGTACGGGAACACCACTTCCATGCCTTGCGGGAAGAACGGCTTGAGCTCGTCAATCGTCTTGCGCAGGGCTTTGGCGGTGTCGAGGGCGTTGGCACCGTTGGCCAGTTTCACCGCCAGACCGGACGATGGCTTGCCGTTGAACTGTGCCGAAATGGTCGAGTTCTCACCGCCCAGACCGACATCGGCCACATCACCGACGCGCACTTGCGAGCCGTCCTGATTGACCTTGAGCAGAATCGCCTTGAACTGCTCGGCGGTCTGCAGACGGGTCTTGCCGATGATTGTCGCGTTCAGTTGCTGGCCTGGCAGCGCCGGCAAACCGCCGAGCTGACCGGACGACACCTGGACGTTCTGCGCCGAGATGGCGGAGCTGACATCAGCCGGGGTCAGGTTGTACTTGTTCAGCTTGGCCGGGTCGAGCCAGATGCGCATCGCGTACTGGGCACCGAAGACCTGGAAGTCACCGACACCGGCGGTCCGCGAGATCGGATCCTGCATGTTCGACACGATGTAGTTGGACAAGTCGTCCTTGGTCATGCTGCCGTCACGCGATACCACGCCGATGACCAAGAGGAAGTTTTTCACTGCCTTGGTCACGCGGATACCTTGTTGCTGCACTTCCTGCGGCAACAGCGGGGTGGCCAGGTTCAGCTTGTTCTGAACCTGTACCTGCGCGGTGTCGGAGTTGGTGCCTTGCTCGAAGGTCGCGGTGATGGTCATGCTGCCGTCGGAGTTACTTTCCGAGGACACATAACGCAGGTTGTCGATACCGTTGAGTTGCTGCTCGATCACTTGGACCACGGTGTCCTGCACGGTTTGCGCCGAAGCGCCCGGGTAGGTCACGGAGATCGCAATGGCCGGCGGCGCAATGCTCGGGTACTGGTTGATCGGCAATTTCAGAATCGAAAGTGCCCCGACCAGCATGATCACCAAGGCAATTACCCAGGCGAAAATCGGACGGTCGATGAAGAATTTTGACATGAGTTACTCCCCTTTGCCGCCAGCGGCTTTGTCAGCAGGCTGAGCGGGGGCCGGGTTCTTTTTCGCTACGTTGGTGGCTTCGGTCGGGTTCACTTGTACGCCCGGACGAACGTATTGCAGGCCTTCGGTGATCAGGCGATCGCCGGCCTTCAGGCCGTCTTCGATCAGCCACTGGCTGCCGACGGTGCGGCTGGCCTTGAGCTGACGCAGTTCGACCTTGTTGTCGGCGCCGACGACCAGTGCGGTCGGGGTGCCTTTGAGGTCGCGGGTCACGCCTTGTTGCGGCGCCAGAATGGCCGCAGCGTTGACGCCGGCCTGCAGCTGGGCGCGAACGAACATGCCCGGCAGCAGGGTGTGATCCGGGTTCGGGAATACTGCGCGCAGGGTTACGGAACCGGTAGTCGGGTCGACCGTGACTTCGGAGAATTCCAGCTTACCGTCGAGCTTGTACTGACTGCCGTCTTCCAGAGTCAGTTTGACCGCTGCCGAGTTTTCGCCGGATTTCTGCAGGCGACCGCTTTCCAGCTCACGACGCAGTTCCAGCAGTTCAACCGAGGACTGGGTGACGTCGACGTAGATCGGGTCCAGTTGCTGGATCGTCGCCATCGCGTCGGTCTGGCCATTGCTGACCAGTGCGCCTTCGGTCACCGAAGAACGACCGATGCGACCGGAGATCGGCGCGTAAACCTTGGTGTAACGCACGTTGATCTGCGCGCTCTGCAGCGACGCTTCAGATTCCATGCGGTTGGACACGGCGGTGTCGTATTCCTGGCGGCTCACGGCCTGCTCGTCGACCAGTTGCTTGTAGCGGTCGGAGATCGACTTGGTCGAACGCAGATTGGCTTCGGCGCTTTTCAGGGTCGCTTCATAGACCGACGGATCGATCTGATACAGCTGCTGGCCGGCTTTGACATCGCCGCCTTCCTTGAACAGACGCTTGAGAATGATGCCGTTGACCTGCGGTCGAACTTCCGCGATGCGGAACGCACTGGTGCGGCCCGGCAGTTCGGAGGTGAGGGTAAAGGCTTGTGGTTGCAGGGTGACGACGCCGACCTGAGGCGGTGGAGCGGCCGGTGCCGCTTCTTCCTTTTTACATCCGCTGAGCAGCGATGCCAGGGCGACGGCAGTGACCAGAGCGGTAACAGCTGGCTTGAATTGCATGAAGATCCTCGGGTCAGGCGCGCAAAGAGCGCACAAGAAGTGTGTAAGGGTAAAAAAAGGATACCGGGTGGATAAGTAGCTTGCTAAGGAATATACTTACGTTCATGGTTGTTTGTAAATACCTTTGCCGCGTACCCAGCCCGTTACAAAAGTCGTTGCAAGGTTTGAAATTGTAGGCCGGGGAGCTGATCCGTGAGAGATCGCCCCCTCTTTATTCAGCGGATATTCAGCCATCCCTGAAACATCCTGTTTGAGGTTTTACTGTCATGGTCCGTCGTACCAAAGAGGAAGCTCAGGAAACCCGTAGCCAGATTCTGGAAGCGGCGGAGAAAGCCTTTTATGAAAGGGGCGTTGCGCGCACGACCCTGGCGGATATCGCAGCCCTGGCCGGCGTCACGCGCGGTGCCATTTACTGGCATTTCAGCAACAAGGCCGACCTGGTGCAGGCGATGCTCGATTCGTTGCGTGAGCCGCTGGATGAACTGGCCAGAGCCAGCGAAAGTGAAGACGAGCTCGATCCGCTGGGCTGCATGCGCCAACTGCTGATTCATTTGTTTCATCAAGTTGCGCTGGACCCGAAAACCCGGCGTATCAACGAAATTCTGTTTCATAAGTGCGAGTTCACCGATGAAATGTGCGATCTGCGTCAGCAGCGCCGGGACGTCAGCCTCGATTGCAACGAGCGCATCGCTCTGACGTTGCGTAATGCGGTCAATCGCGGCCAGTTGCCGGAAGATCTCGACACCGCCCGCGCGGCCATCAGCATTCACAGCTATATCGATGGCCTTCTGTATGGATGGCTTCTGGCGCCGGATAGCTTTGAGCTGCATGCCGAGGCCGAGCGTTGGGTCGATACAGGGTTGGATATGCTGCGCCTGAGCCCCAGCCTGCGCAAATGAAACAAAATGCGTAATTGGCACAGCTTATGTCAATTGGCCTGCTTTTATATAGCTTCGCAGCGGGGGGAGTTTAAACGTAGCGAGCCAGGCATTTTGTAGGGAATTTGTGTCTTCTGTGTGAATGAGTGTGAGCCGCTTGCCCTCACCCTAGCCCTCTCCCAGAGGGAGAGGGGACTGACCGAGGTGTTCTTGCGAGATACGCCGACCTGAAAAATCCAGTCGAACTCAGGTTTCGAACATTCCCCGATCTGCCCCCTCTCCCAGAGGTAGGGGGGACTGACCGAGGTGATCGTTCGAGATACGCCGACCTGAGATATCAGGTCGAACTCCAGATTTGAAAAGCACACAGATCGGCCCCCTCTCCCTTGGGAGAGGGCTGGGGTGAGGGGCTGCGTACTAAAAAGCGCAATCAATCTCCCGGCGAACACAAAAAAGCCCCCGACTCTCACAAGTCGGGGGCTTTGTGTTTCTGCTACTTACAGCGCTGGATAGTCGATATAACCGACCGGGCCTTTGCCGTAGAAGGTTTCCGGGTGCGCATCATTAAGCGGCGCATCCGTCTTCAAACGAGCCGGCAGATCCGGGTTGGCAATGAACGGCACACCAAACGCCACCGCGTCAGCCTTGCCGCTGGCCAGCCATTCATTGGCGCTGTCTTTGGTGAACTTCTCGTTGGCAATGTACGGGCCACCGAAAGCTTCTTTCAATTGCGGGCCGAGACTGTCGGCGCCTTCTTTCTCACGGGAGCAGATGAACGCGATGCCGCGCTTGCCCAGTTCACGAGCCACGTAAGTGAAGGTTTCCGCAAGATTGTCGTCACCCATGTCATGGGAGTCGGCGCGCGGTGCCAAGTGCACACCGACACGGCCAGCGCCCCACACTTCGATCGCGGCGTCAGTCACTTCCAGCAGCAGACGCGCACGGTTTTCCAGCGAGCCACCGTAGTTGTCGGTGCGCTGGTTGGTGCTGCTTTGCAGGAACTGGTCGAGCAGGTAACCGTTGGCGCCGTGGATTTCCACACCGTCGAAACCGGCGGCTTTGGCGTTCTCGGCACCTGTGCGGTAAGCGTCGACGATGTCGGCGATTTCAGCGGTTTCCAGAGCGCGCGGGGTTGGGTAGTCGGCCAGCGGACGCACCAGGCTGACGTGACCTTTAGGCTGGATCGCGCTCGGTGCCACCGGTGCTTCACCGTTGAGGTACGACGGGTGGGAAACCCGGCCAACATGCCACAGTTGCAGGAAGATCTTGCCGCCAGCGCCGTGAATGGCTTTGGTGACGTTGGCCCAGCCACGCACTTGATCGTTGGACCAGATGCCCGGGGTGTCCGGGTAGCCAACACCCATTGGCGTCACCGACGTGGCTTCGCTGAGGATCAGGCCGGCGGAAGCGCGTTGTACATAATATTCAGCCATCAGCGCGTTTGGCACGCGGCCTTCGTCGGCGCGGCAGCGGGTCAGCGGGGCCATGATGATGCGGTTGGCCAACTCGATGTCGCCCAGTTTGATCGGATCAAAAATAGTTGCCATGTCTACAACCCTCGTAAGTGGAAAGTAATCAGTTAGTTGCCGGGGCCAGATCGGCATTGCCGTTCTGACGGAAAGTGATCAGGGTCACCAGCAGGGCGAGCACTGCCAGGGCGGCGGCTGCGAGCGGCACACTGGTCAGGCCGTAGCCGTGGGCGATGACGCTGCCGCCGACCCAGGCGCCGAGGGCGTTGCCGACGTTGAAGGCGCCGATGTTCAGGGTCGACACCAGATTCGGTGCGGCTTTGCCGAAGGTCACCACGTTGACTTGCAGCGCCGGTACGGCGGCGAAACACGCGGTGGCCCAGAGGAACAGGGTGATTTCGGTCGGGATCAGCGCGACGCTGGTCCAGGTCAGTACCGTGGAAACCACGGCCATGGCGATGAACACGCCGATCAGCGTCGCGGCCATGCCTTTGTCGGCGAGTTTGCCGCCGATGATGTTGCCGACCGTCAGGCCCAGGCCGATCAGCATCAGCGTCCAGGTCACGCCACGTGGCGACACGCCGGTGACTTCGCCGAGCAGTGGGGCGACGTAGGTGAACAGGGTGAATACCGAAGCGGCGAACAGCGCGGTCATGCTCAGCGACAGCCAGATCCCGGCACCTTTGAGGGCGGCGAGTTCGGCGCGCATGTCGAGTTTTTCTTCGTCACGCTTGGCAGGGAGGAAGCGGATCAGGCCGATCAGCGCAATCACACCAATGACGGTGACGGCCCAGAAGGTCGAACGCCAGCCGTATTGCTGACCCAGCGCAGTGCCCAGCGGCACGCCGAGCACGTTAGCCAGGGTCAGGCCGGTGAACATCAAAGCCACCGCCGAAGCACGCTTGTTGGCTGGCACCAGATTGGCCGCCACCACCGAGCCGATGCCGAAGAAGGCACCGTGACACAGCGCGGTGATCACACGGGCAAACATCAGCACGTTGTAATCACTGGCAATCGCACAGAGCAGGTTGCCGACAATAAAAATGCCCATCAACGCGACCAGCGCTGCTTTACGCGGCAGTTTGGCGGTGGCCAGCGCCATGAACGGCGCACCGATGGCCACGCCTAGGGCGTAACCGGTCACCAGCCAGCCGGCGCCGGGGATCGACACACCGAGGTCGGCCGCCACATTAGGCAGCAGGCCCATGATGACGAATTCGGTGGTGCCGATGGCGAAGGCGCTCAAGGCGAGGATGAGTAGCGAGAGGGGCATGCAGGTTTCCTTGTCGGCTGGCTGACGTTAAGGGTCAGAGCTCTTTACTGAGGGTGCTGAGGAACGCCTGGATCACGTCCTCGTTACGTTTGAAAAAATGCCACTGACCGGCCTTCTGGCTGCTGATCAGACCGGCGCGTTGCAACGTCGCGAGGTGCGCAGAAACAGTCGACTGCGACAGGCCGCAGCGTTGATCGATCTGCCCGGCGCAGATGCCGTACTCGTGGTTGTGCAACTGTTCCGGAAATTCGTTCTTCGGGTCTTTCAGCCAGTTGAGGATGTCTCGCCGTACTGGGTGCGCCAGGGCTTTTATTATTTCGTCGAGGTCGAGGTTCATGGCAGGGTGCTCACAATGTGTACAACGCTATATCGCGATGTAGCGAAATATAAATCGTTAGATCGCGATACACCAATATGATTTTGATCTGACGTCAGCATAAATTGGTATATCGCGTTATAACGATACGTGGGTGTATGGCTTATGGGCCGCAGTGCTAAGCTGCGCCCATGAACTATCTCGCACATTTACACCTCGGTGGCCAGCGCCCCGGGCAACTGCTCGGCAGTCTGTATGGCGATTTCGTCAAAGGCCGGCTGCAAGGGCAGTTTGCGCCGGAGGTGGAAGCGGCCATTCAACTGCATCGACGGATTGACGTGTTCACTGACCGCCATCCGTTGGTGGACATCGCCTTGGGGCGCTTTTCCGACACGCGCCGACGTTATGCCGGGATCGTGCTGGATGTGTTTTTCGATCATTGCCTGGCGCGGGACTGGACGCTGTATGCCGATCAGCCACTGGAGGTTTTCACCGCTGATGTGTATCGAGTGCTGTCCCGTGAACCGCAATTGCCCGAACGGCTGGCGAAGATCGCCCCGCACATGGTTGCCAATGACTGGTTGGGTTCCTATCAGGAGTTTGAAGTGCTGGAGCAGGTGTTGCGCGGGATCTCGCGGCGACTGACCCGGCCGGAAGAATTGGCGGGGGCGATGCAGGAATTGCGGCGGTTGTATGAGCCGCTGAGTGACGACTTCCGCTTGTTCTACCCACAACTCCAGGACTTCGCCCAATCCCCCCATACACAGAAAATCTAATGTAGGAGTGAGCCTGCTCGCGATAGCGGTGTGTCAGTCGACATTAGTATTGACTGACACACCGCTATCGCGAGCAGGCTCACTCCTACAGGGGATTTGTGTTTTCAGGCGGCAATCAATTCGCCGGCGCGACGCGGTTCGGCCGGTTTCGCCACTTCGCCAAACAACGCCTTCTGCACCGCCTGCTGCGCTTCAAACGCCAGCGCCGCACGCTCACGCCCCTGACAGGCAATCGGCTTGAGCAGGTGCACTTCGACATTGCCGCAGTCATTGCTGAACAAACGCATCAGGTGCGAGAGCAGATCGTCGTCACCAATAAACGGCGCCAGCGCATCGATTTCGCCATCGCGCAGATAACGGATCGCCACCGGTTGCAGCATCACTTCGGAATCAATCGCCGCCGCCAGTAAGCGACCATGAAAGGTACGCAGCGAACGACCATCGGTGGTGGTGCCTTCCGGAAACATCAGCAACGCATGATCGGTCTGCAAGTGACGAGTCATCTGCTTGCGAATCAACTGGCTGTCGCCCGAACCGCGACGGATGAACAGGCTGCCAGCCTTTGCCGCGAGCCAACCGGCCACCGGCCAGGTGCGCACTTCGGCCTTGGACAGAAACGACAGCGGCGTGAGCATGCCGAGCAATGGAATATCCGTCCACGACACATGGTTGCTGACCCACAGCATTGGCTGCTTCGGCAGCTCACCGTGCACCGTCACGCGAAAGGGCAGGGCGTTGCTCAGGCGCGCCATGAAGAAGCGCGACCAGCGCTGACGCCGCTCCATCGAATGTGCCAAACCAATTCGTTCGAATACGCCGAAGACGCTGGCCATGGTCAGGCCCAGCGACACCACCAGCAGCACCCGCGCGATCCGCGCGTACACCCGCAACCGGCTCATTACACGGCCGCCTTGAAGTGCTTGGCATAGCGCGGGCAGAGTTCGTCGCGTTTGAGCAGGATAAACACGTCGGCGACCTGGAAATCTTCGTCCCAGCATGGTTCGCCGCAAATCTTCGCGCCCAGGCGCATGTAGGCCTTGAGCAGTGGCGGCATTTCGGCGATCACGTTGGACGGAATATCCAGCGTCGGCAGTGGATTTTTCGGCTCGGCGCGCAGGTGTTCGGTGCACAGATAACGTTCGCGCAGGCGCTGCATGATCGCGTGGGCCTGAATGCCGCCGTCCTGCATCGGGATGCTCGCGCAACCCATCAGATAGCTGTAGCCGCCCTGATTCAATACTTCCGCCAACTCGCCCCACAACACCGCGATGGTGCCGCCGTTGCGGTACGCCGGGTCGACGCAGGTGCGGCCGATTTCGAGGATCGGGCCTTGCAGGTGCGCGAGGCCGTGCAGGCTGAATTCTTCTTCACTGTAGAACTTGCCGAGGCTGCTGGCGGCGGTGTGATCGAGCAAACGCGTGGTCGCGACCAAACGGCCGGTGTTCAAGTCACGCACGCCGATGTGGCTGCAGTGAACATCATAATCATCCATGTCCAGACCCAGTTCCGCGCCTTTCAGCTTGGCGTTGAACTCGCCGCTGAAGACGTTGAAACGCAAGGCCTGGGCTTGCTGCAAGGCCTCGGCGCCGATCAGGCGTTCGGCTTGCAGGCGGCGTTCATTGCCGGTGTCGCTGATGCGGGCGATCTGAGTCATGTGAATCTCCGTACGGGCCTTTAACCCGTCGTGGGTTGCAGCCGATCGACTTTCTTTATGCCGCTGTGTTGTGCAAAGTCAGGCTATGTAGCCCCGGTGTCATCGCCATGAACGTTCGGTGATGCTTATATGACAGCCCACGAGGAGCCTCTTATGCCCTGGCCAGATCTGCTGCACAGCCGTGAACGATTGCCCGCCGTTGCTGACCTGGCCGAGGGTTTTGCGGCGTTGTTGCATCTGTTGGGCAACGTCACCCCGTTCGAATTGGCGGTCGCGGGCGGGCGGCGGATGGCGACGCCAGGGTTGGCGTTTCTGGTCGGATACCAAGCGGCATTGCGCATGTTGTGGCCGAGTGCACCGCTGAGCCTTGGCGCTTTGTGTGCGACCGAACAGCGCAGTTTGCGTCCGGCGGACATGCAGACGCGGCTGAGTGAATTGCGCCTGAGCGGGCGCAAGGATTTCGTCACCGCCGGCGATGCTGCTGACTGGTTGTTGATTGCTGCGCGCAGTGAAGACCCAGGTGAGACGCCACGTTTGAGTCTGGCGGTGGTGTATCCCGGCGAGCCCGGTGTGACCGTGGAAAAACTGCCGGCGCTGCCGTTGATGCCGGACATCAGTCATGGTCGGCTGCAGCTTGATAACGCGTTATGCGAGTTGTTGGCCGGCGATGGTTGGGACGCCTACGTCAAACCGTTCCGTACGCTTGAGGACGTCTATGTATTGAGCGCGATGACCGCTTGGCTGTATGGCGTCGGGCAGGACAGTGACTGGCCGCAGGCGCTGCAATTGCGCTTGCTGGCATTGTTGGCCGGGTGCGCGGAGGCGAGCCGGCAGCCACCGAACAATCCGGCCGGGCATGTGTTGTTGGCTGGGTTGTTTGCGCAGTTTGAGGCGCTGGAGGGGGAGGTGAGTCAGGCCTTGGCTGACGGGCCGGCAGAATGGGCGCAGATGTGGCAACGCGATCAAGGCGTGATGCAGTTGGCCTCCGGCGCTCGGGCAAAGCGTCTGGCCAAGGCTTTGGCTGCGGGCTGAAGGGCCTCATCGCGAGCAGGCTCACTCCTACAGTTGATCGAGTTTCTTCAATTGAAATGCGATCCCCTGTAGGAGTGAGCCTGCTCGCGATAGCAATCTAAATAACACCGCATACTTGTCATCAACCCCAACTAGTCTCACCAGGTTCATTCCCAGAGCCCTCATCATGTACAAAGGCCTGTCGCTGTTTCTGCTGCTGATCAGCTTCACCGTCCACGCCGAACAATGGCCCGCTGAACAATGGTCAACCGGCCCGAAGGTCACCGGTCCGGCCGTCGAGGCGCTGGAGAATTACGCTTTCCCACCCCGCGATGACAACACCCGCCAAGGCCTCCGCACCGATGCCCTGCTGATCATCCGCGACGGCCAGATCCTCTACGAACGCTACGCCGGCCCGACCACCGAGCACACCCCGCACCTGACCTGGTCAATCAGCAAAAGCCTGATGGCCACCGTCCTCGGCGTGGCGTACGGCGAAGGCCTGTTCAAACTCGAAGATCCGGCCGTGCAGTTTTACCCGCCACTGAAACAACACCCGACCATAAAAATCGCCGACCTGCTGCACTGGGCCTCCGGCATCGACTGGCAGGAATACTACGAATACGCCCCACTGAAATCCTCGGTGGTGGCGATGCTTTACACCCGTGGTCATCGCGACATGGCCGCGTTCACCGCTAACCACGACAGCTACGCCGCTCCCGGGCAGGCGTTCCGCTATTCCAGCGGCGACAGCAACCTGCTCGCGGCCGCGTTGAAAAATATCGTCGGCCCGCAGCGTTATGCGGATTACCCGTGGGCGGCGTTGTTCGAGCCGTTGGGCATTCGCCACGCCGTTTGGGAAACCGATACCAGCGGCACGTTTGTCGCGTCGTCTTACGCTTACCTGACGGCAAGGGATCTGGCGCGCGTCGGGCTGTTGATGGCCCGTGACGGGCGCTGGAACGATCGGCAATTGCTGCCCAAGGACTGGGTCGACTTCAATCGGCAGCCCTTCGCCGGCTACAAGGCTCATCAGGATGAAGCGGTGCCCGGCGGTCAGTGGTGGCTCAATCGCCCGGCCGATGGCGCCGAGTCACCGTGGCCCGACGCGCCGCCAGACACCTTCGCCGCGCTTGGCCACTGGGGCCAGGCGCTGTACGTGATCCCCAGCGAGAAACTGCGGATGGTGCGCTACGCCGATGATCGCGATGGCAGCTACCGCCATAACGAACTGCTCAAACGCGTGCTGAAGGCGGTGCGGCCATGAAGCGCTTTTTGTTGTTGCTGCTTGTTTTGCTGCTCGGCTGGATCGGCTACGAGCGCGAAAATCTGTGGGCCTTCCCCGACATCATCAGCGCCTACACTGCCAAGGAATATTGTTCGTGCCGCTATGTGATGAACAACGACGCCGAGTATTGCCGTGGTTATGTGAAGCAGTGGCTGCCGACCAGCCAGTTCACCGATGACCCTGCCAGCAAAACCATCACCGTCAGCGGAATGGGCCGCAGCAATCGCGCCCAGTGGCAAAGCGAACGGCAAGGCTGCCGCCTCAGCCTTTGATGTACGCGGTTCCCCTGTAGGAGTGAGCCTGCTCGCGATGGCGGTATCAGTTCCAACATGTTCTTCGAATCTAAGTGCGCTATCGCGAGCAGGCTCACTCCTACAGAGTTAGATCTTCAGTTTGCAATAACGGCGGGGGCGGTTAAGGTTCGTGCAGGTTTATCGGCCCCACGAGTGTTCAATGTTCAACCGCTCCCTCTGTGCAACCCTGTCCAGCCTGCTGCTCGCCGCTGTCGCGCTGCCGGCGCAGGCCAATTGGTACCTGGACGGCGAGTCGTCGCGGCTGTCGTTCGTCAGCACGAAAAACGCCAATGTCTCCGAAGTGCAGCGCTTTCTGGTGCTGCATGGCAAGGTCGATCCTAACGGTCGCGCCGAAGTCGAAGTCGAGCTGGACTCGATCAACAGCGGCATCCCGCTGCGCGACGAGCGCATGCGCAAGGAGCTGTTCCAGATCGAGCAATTCCCCGAAGCGACCATCACCACCCAGATCGACCTGCGCCCGATCAACGATCTGGCCCCCGGCGCGCAGCTGGAGTTGCGTCTGCCACTGACCGTTAACCTGCACGGCAAACAACATGAATATCCTGCCGAGTTGCTGGCGACGCGTCTCGATGACCGACGCTTTCAAGTGGTCACCCTTGAGCCGCTGGTGATCAACGCCGAGGATTTCGACCTCGTGCCGGGGCTGGAAAGCCTGCGCAAACTCGCCGATCTGTCGGCCATCAGTCTGTCGGTGCCGGTGGGTGCGGTGCTGATCTTCACGGCGCGCTGACATGCGCGGCGCGGTGTTTCCGTGGCGGGACGGCAACCGTTTCGAGCTGCTGATCGACGGCCCGCAATTCTTTCCGCGCATGCTTGAGCAGATTGCTGGCGCGCAGGAGCAGATTGAACTCGAACTGTATCTGGTCGAGGCTGGCGCCTGTGCCGAAACCATCGTGCAAGCGCTGGTGCTGGCGGCCGAACGTGGCGTGCGGGTGCGCTGCCTGTTCGATGATTACGGCAGCCTGGCATTCACCCTCAATCTGCGCCAGCGCCTGACCCATGCCGGTGTCGAACTGCGTTTCTACAATCGGCTGAACTGGCGGCGCTGGGTCGGTAATTTCTATCGTGATCACCGCAAATTGTTGCTGGTCGATCAGCGCCTGGCGGTGGTCGGCGGTACTGGCGTCACTGATGAGTTCTGGACGCCGGGCCACGACACCAGCGAGTGGCACGAAGTGATGGTCGAAATCAGCGGCCCGTTGGTGATCGACTGGCAATTGCTGTTTGATCGTCAGTGGATTGCCAACCGCTATCGCCGCGCCTGGCGCCCGGCCGCGCATTTCGGTCTGCCGCGTTTGCCTCGTGTGCCGGACAAGGGCGAGGGCATGGGCCGCGTGGCGTATGCCGATGCCCGCCAGCATCGCGACATTCTGCAATCGCTGTTCCGCGCTTTGAACAGTGGGCAAAAACGCATCTGGATGGCCACACCGTACTTCCTGCCAACGTGGAAAATCCGCCGCTCCCTGCGCAAGGCGGCGGCGCGTGGTGTCGACGTGCGCCTGCTGCTGACCGGGCCGCGTACCGATCACCCGTCGGTGCGTTACGCCGGGCATCGCTACTACCCGCGACTGCTCAAGGCCGGGGTGCAGATCTTCGAATACCAGCCGTGCTTTCTGCATTTGAAAATGGTGCTGGTGGACGATTGGGTGAGCATCGGTTCGTGCAACTTCGACCACTGGAACCTGCGCTTCAATCTGGAGGCGAATCTGGAGGCGCTGGATCCGTCGTTGACGGCAGCGGTGGAGGCGAGTTTTGTGAAGGACTTCGGGCTGAGTCAGCAGGTGAGTCTGGAGGAGTGGCAGCGCCGGCCGTTGTGGCGGCGGGGGGAGGCGGGGGGGGGGGGGGGGGG
>NZ_CDROCK010000067.1:0-32773 GCF_977020205.1 Pseudomonas sp. AIG
TGATCAGGCCTTGTTTTTCGCCGGTAACCGACATGTACGCTGGTGTTGCCATGGGATGCTCTCCTTGCGGATAAATTTAGGGTGCCCGGAGGCGAAATCGCCCGGTGGGTGCCTGACTGTTATCAAGGAGCGTGCCAGGTTTGCTGGGATTCCCGAAAACACGGGGTCAAACCGCCGTAAAGTGCATGTTTCAAGATGTTTCATGCTGTTTTCAGGCAGAAAGTGCGCAACTTCTTGCGCAGTGGTGTGCAAGAAGTTGCGCACTTGGCTACAGGCGCCGGTACACAGGCGTTGTAGCGAATCGAGAGGCGAAAATCGGCGAACAAGTGCGCAAAAAGTTGCGCATAAAGGCGTATTGCCAGCATTTTGCGAATCGAGCTCGGTCTGGAAGTGGCCCATTCCATCGCCCCTTTTTGCCATTACCCCACTGGCACGCCCACCCGCAATTGTCGGACAGTCCCACCCCACAGCCTTCCCGCCAACCCCGCCGGACAGGCACGAGGGTCAAAAGCGTCTTATAAATGAAACAGCGCCCTCGGCTATACTCCCCGCATTTCGATCAGGCACGAGGAATCACTGTGAAGAACTGGACGTTGCGCCAACGCATTTTGGCGAGCTTTGCGGTGATTATCGCCATCATGTTGCTGATGGTCGTCGTTTCGTACTCGCGTCTGTTGAAGATCGAGGCGAGTGAAAACAGCGTGCGTGATGACGCGATTCCCGGGGTCTATTACAGCTCGATGATTCGTGGTGCCTGGGTCGACAGTTATCTGCAGACGCAAGAACTGCTCGGACTTAAGGAAGGCCAGGGGATTTCCAGCGAGGACGCGGCGGACTACAAGGCGTTCGAGGCGCGTTTGCTGGAGCAGATGGAGAACTATCGCAAGACCATGGCGACCGACGAGGATCGTCTCGAGTTTGCCGCCTTCGAGAAATACCACGACGCCTACCTCCAGATTCAGGATGCCGTGCTGGACCTGCACAAACGCAACCTGGAAGCGGATGCGGTCAAGATGTTCCACGACAAGCTCACGCCTGCCTGGTATTCCGGGCGCATGAAGCTCAACGACATCATCGGCGAGAACAAGAAAGTCGCCGATCAGGCCATGAGCAATATCGACGATGCCGTGGCGGCAGCTAAAGTCAGCATGTTCATTTCACTGTTGGTCGCCGTGCTGGCCGCCGGTCTGTGCGGCTTGTTGTTGATGCGCGCGATCATGGCGCCGATGAACCGCATCGTGCAGATCCTCGAAACCATGCGCACCGGCGACCTCAGTTCGCGTCTGAACCTTGAGCGCAAGGACGAGTTCGGCGCCGTCGAAACCGGCTTCAACGACATGATGACCGAGCTGACTGCACTGGTGTCCCAGGCACAGCGCTCCTCGGTGCAGGTGACCACCTCGGTGACCGAAATCGCCGCCACCTCCAAGCAACAGCAAGCCACCGCCACCGAAACCGCTGCGACCACCACCGAGATTGGGGCTACGTCCCGTGAGATCGCCGCCACTTCACGCGATCTGGTACGCACCATGACCGAAGTCTCCACCGCCGCCGATCAGGCTTCGGTGCTCGCCGGTTCCGGTCAGCAAGGCCTGGCGCGGATGGAAGACACCATGCACTCGGTGATGGGCGCGGCCGATCTGGTCAACGCCAAACTGGCGATCCTCAACGAGAAGGCCGGCAACATCAACCAAGTGGTGGTGACCATCGTCAAGGTCGCCGACCAGACCAACCTGTTGTCGCTCAACGCGGCGATTGAAGCCGAGAAGGCCGGTGAATACGGTCGCGGCTTTGCCGTGGTCGCCACGGAAGTGCGACGTCTGGCGGATCAGACCGCTGTCGCCACTTACGATATCGAGCAAATGGTTCGTGAGATCCAGTCGGCGGTGTCGGCGGGTGTCATGGGCATGGACAAATTCTCCGAAGAAGTGCGCCGTGGCATGTCCGAGGTGCAGCAGGTCGGCGAGCAGTTGTCGCAGATCATCCATCAAGTGCAGGCGCTGGCGCCGCGCGTGCTGATGGTCAACGAAGGCATGCAGGCGCAGGCCACCGGCGCCGAGCAGATCAACCACGCGCTGGTGCAGCTGGGCGATGCCAGCAGCCAGACCGTCGAGTCACTGCGTCAGGCCAGTTTCGCCATCGACGAACTGAGCCAGGTGGCCGTCGGGCTGCGCAGCGGCGTTTCGCGATTCAAAGTCTGATGAGCGAAATCATCGCCAAACGCAACGCCACTCAAGTGGCGAAGCCGGCGTTGTTCCTGCTGTTTCGCATCGGCAGCGAGCGTTACGCCTTGCGCGCCACCGAAGTCGCGGAAGTGTTGCCGCGCCTGCCGTTGAAACCGATCGCGCGGGCGCCGCAATGGGTCGCCGGGGTATTTGCCTATCGCGGCGCGGTGGTGCCGGTGATCGACCTCAGCGCATTGACCTTCGGCCATCCCGCCGAGGCGCGCACCAGCACGCGGCTGGTGCTGGTCAATTACCAGCCGGAAGAATCGCAACCTGCGCAATGGCTCGGGCTGATTCTTGAGCAGGCCACCGACACGCTGCGCTGCCACCCACAGGAATTTCAGCCGTATGGCCTCGACAACCGCGAGGCGCCTTACCTCGGCCCCGTACGTGAAGATGCTCAAGGATTGGTGCAGTGGGTACGGGTCAATGACTTGCTCGATGATGCGGTGCGTACGTTGCTGTTCCCCGATCCGCCGTTGAATCCGGCGCAGCTTGAGGCGCAGCCATGAGCAGCGATCAGCGTTTTTTCGACTTCCTGAAGGAGCGCATCGGCCTCGATGTGACGTCGGTCGGGCCGGCGATCATCGAGCGCGCAGTGCGCCAGCGCACGACACTGTCGCAAGCGGCGCATGCCGATGAGTACTGGCAGTTGCTGCAAGGCTCGCGGGATGAGCAACAGGCGCTGATCGAAGCGGTGATCGTTCCCGAAACGTGGTTTTTCCGTTATCCGGAGTCCTTCGCCACGCTGGGCAAACTGGCGCGCAAACGCCTTGGCGAACTGAACAACATGCGTGCGCTGCGCATACTCAGCCTGCCGTGTTCTACCGGCGAAGAACCGTACTCGATTGCGATGGCCTTGCTTGATGCTGGCCTCAAACCGCATCAGTTCAAGGTCGATGGCATGGACGTCAGCCCGCTGTCGGTGGAGAAGGCGCGGCGTGCGCTGTATGGCAAGAATTCGTTTCGCGGTCAGGATCTGGATTTTCGCGACCGGCATTTCACGTCTGAGCAGGAAGGCCATCGGGTCAATGACGACGTGCGTGAGCAGGTGCGTTTGCAGGTCGGCAATGTGCTCGATCCTACGCTGCTGGCCAGCGAGCCGGCGTTCGATTTCGTGTTCTGCCGCAACCTGCTGATCTATTTCGATCAGCCGACGCAGAAGCAGGTGTTCGAGGTGCTCAAGCGCCTGACCCATTTCGATGGCGTGCTGTTTATCGGCCCGGCAGAAGGCAGTTTGCTCGGGCGTTTGGGCATGCGTTCGATCGGTATCCCGCAATCCTTCGCGTTCAGTCGCCACAACGATCCGCACCCCGAGCCGTTGCCGACACCTAAACCCGTGGCGGTGCCTGTCAGTCAACCGCCACGCAGCACGCCGCCACCGGTGCTGCGTCAGCGACCGTTTGCCGCCGTGACGCCACTGCCGACCGCCAGCAAAAGCGCCAACCCGGACGCGGCGACCCTGCTGGCCAACATCGCTGCATTGGCCAATGAAGGCAAAAGTGCCGAGGCCCGCGCTGCGTGCGAGCAGTATTTGCGCAGCCACGAACCGGTGGCTCAGGTGTTTTACTGGCTCGGCTTGCTCAGCGATGTCGCCGGCCTGACCCTCGAAGCGCAGGGTTTCTATCGCAAAGCGTTGTACCTCGAACCGCAACACCCCGAAGCGTTGATGCACCTGGCCGCGTTGCTGCAGGCCCAGGGCGACACGGCGGGTGCCAGACGATTGCAGGAGCGTGCCGCCCGCAGCGGCCGCACCGCCGACAGTGAGCGTAAACGATGATTGCGTCCGACACCTTGAACGTCACCCACGAAGACGCCCAGGCCATCGACGATTGCTGGAACCGAATTGGCATCCACGGCGACAAGTCTTGTCCGCTGCTGGAAGAACATATTCATTGCCGCAACTGCTCGGTGTATTCCGCCGCCGCTACGCGTCTGCTTGACCGTTATGCGCTGCAGCAGGAGGAGCGCAGTCCGGTGGCTACGACTGTTGAAACGGATGTCAAAACCCGTTCACTGCTGATGTTCCGTCTCGGCGAAGAATGGCTGGGGCTGGCCACGCGTTGCCTCGTTGAAGTCGCGCCGCTGCAGGCGATTCACTCGTTGCCGCACCAGCGCTCGCGGGCCTTGCTTGGCGTGGCGAATGTCCGTGGCGCGCTGGTGGCGTGCCTGTCGCTGGTCGAGTTGCTTGATCTGGATGGCAGCGTTACGCCGACCACCAGCGGGCGAATCATGCCGCGCATGCTGATCATCGCTGCCCATGGCGGGCCGGTGGTGGTGCCGGTGGATGAAGTTGACGGCATTCACGCCATCGACGAACGCATTCTCGATGCCGCCTCACAGTCCGGCGCGCAAGCCAGTGCCAAATACACCCGTGGCGTTCTGCAATATCGCGGTCGCAGTCTGCGCTGGCTGGATGAAGAACAGCTGTTGTCCGCCGTGACCCGGAGCCTCACATGACCCCCGAGCAAATGCGCGACGCCTCGCTGCTTGAACTGTTCAGCCTTGAAGCCGAAGCGCAGACCCAAGTACTCAGCGCCGGGCTGCTGACACTCGAGCGCAACCCGACCCAGGCCGATCAACTGGAATCGTGCATGCGCGCGGCGCACTCGCTCAAAGGGGCGGCGCGGATTGTCGGTATCGACAGCGGCGTCAGCGTCGCCCACGTCATGGAGGATTGCCTGGTCAGCGCGCAGGAAGGACGCTTGTTGCTTCGGCCCGAGCATATCGATGCGTTGTTGCAGGGCACCGATTTGCTCATGCGCATTGCGACGCCGACGAATGCGCCGCAGCCGAGTGATATCGACGCTTACGTGGCATTGATGGCGGGGCTGCTCGATCCGTCGACGCCGCCGGCAGCTTTTGTTGCACCGCCGATGGCCGAATTGCAAATTGAAGCGCCGCCGGTGTTTGAACCTGCGCTGGCTCCGATCATGGAAGCCCCAGTCGAAACCTCGGAACCGGCGTCACGCAAGAACAAACGCACCACCGAAGGTGGCGAACGCGTCTTGCGCGTTACCGCCGAGCGCCTGAACAGCCTGCTCGATCTGTCGAGCAAGTCGCTGGTGGAAACCCAGCGCCTCAAGCCGCATCTGGCGACCATGCAACGCCTCAAACGCATGCAGAACAATGGTCTGCGCGCGCTGGAAAACCTCAATGTCCACCTCAAGGAGCACGCGCTGAGCCTTGAAGCGCTGGAAGCCCTGGAAGACGCGCGCCGTTTGCTCGCCGAATCCCAGCAGCTACTGAGCGAGAAAAACGCCGAGCTGGACGAATTCGCCTGGCAGGCCAGTCAGCGTGCGCAAGTGCTCTACGACACGGCGCTGGCCTGTCGCATGCGGCCATTCGCCGATGTCCTCACCGGTCAGGTGCGCATGGTCCGTGATCTGGGCCGCAGTCTCGGCAAACAGGTACGCCTGGAGATCGAAGGCGAGAAAACCCAGGTCGATCGCGATGTGCTGGAAAAGCTCGAAGCGCCGCTGACCCATTTGCTGCGCAATGCCGTCGATCACGGCATCGAAACCCCGGAACAACGCCTGCTCAAGGGTAAATCCGAAGAAGGTCTGATCCGCCTGCGCGCCTCGCATCAGGCCGGTCTGCTGGTGCTGGAATTAAGCGATGATGGCAATGGCGTCGATCTGGAAAAGGTTCGCCGCAGCATCGTCGAGCGGCAGTTATCCCCAGCGGAAACGGCGGCGCAGTTAAGCGAAGAAGAACTGCTGACGTTCCTGTTCCTCCCCGGTTTCAGCTTGCGTGACACCGTCACCGAGGTGTCTGGCCGGGGTGTCGGCCTCGATGCCGTTCAACACATGGTCCGCCAGTTGCGCGGCGCCGTGGTGCTGGAGCAGACAGCGGGCGAGGGCAGTCGCTTCCATCTGGAAGTGCCGCTGACCTTGTCGGTGGTGCGCAGCCTGGTCGTCGAAGTCGGCGAAGAGGCGTATGCCTTCCCGCTGGCGCACATCGAGCGCATGTGTGATCTGGCCCCGGAAGACATCGTGCAGGTCGAGGGCCGTCAGCATTTCTGGCACGAAGGCCAGCACGTCGGGCTTGTCGCGGCCAGCCAGTTGCTCAACCGCCCGGCCAGCCAGAACAGCGGCGAAACCCTGAAAGTCGTGGTGATCCGCGAGCGTGATGCGGTGTATGGCGTTGCCGTGGAGCGCTTCATTGGCGAGCGTACTCTGGTGGTCTTGCCACTCGACGAGCGTCTGGGCAAAGTGCAGGACATCTCTGCCGGGGCTTTGCTCGACGACGGCTCGGTAGTGTTGATCGTCGACGTCGAAGACATGCTGCGTTCGGTGGACAAACTGCTCAATACCGGGCGTCTTGAACGCATCGCCCGCCACGGCAATCAGGCCGCAGAAGCTGCGCGTAAACGGGTGCTGGTGGTCGACGACTCGCTGACCGTGCGCGAGCTGCAACGCAAACTGCTGCTCAATCGCGGCTACGACGTCGCGGTGGCGGTGGACGGCATGGACGGTTGGAACGCGCTGCGTTCGGAGGACTTCGATTTGCTGATCACCGACATCGACATGCCGCGCATGGACGGCATCGAACTGGTCACATTGCTGCGCCGCGACAACCGTCTGCAATCGCTGCCGGTGATGGTCGTGTCGTACAAGGATCGGGAAGAGGATCGCCGCCGTGGACTCGATGCCGGGGCGGACTACTATTTAGCCAAAGCCAGTTTTCATGACGACGCCCTGCTCGACGCAGTGGTCGAGCTTATCGGAGGAGCGCGGGCATGAAGATCGCAATCGTCAACGACATGCCCATGGCGGTGGAGGCCTTGCGCCGCGCGCTGGCCTTCGAACCGGCGCATCAGGTGGTCTGGGTCGCCCGCAACGGCGCCGAGGCGGTGCAACTGTGCGCCGAAAACACGCCGGACCTGATCCTGATGGATCTGATCATGCCGGTGATGGATGGCGTCGAAGCCACCCGCCGGATCATGGCCGAAACCCCCTGCGCCATCGTCATCGTCACCGTCGACCGCCAGCAAAACGTGCACCGGGTCTTTGAAGCCATGGGCCACGGCGCGTTGGACGTGGTCGATACCCCGGCCCTCGGTGCCGGCGACGCTCGGGAAGCTGCAGCGCCGTTGCTGCGCAAGATCCTCAATATTGGCTGGCTGATCGGCGACAAAGCGCCGCGCTCACGTCCCGCGCCGACGCCTCCGCGCAGTTCGGGTTCGCGCCAGCGCCTGGTGGCGATCGGCTCATCCGCAGGTGGGCCGGCGGCACTGGAAGTGCTGCTCAAGGGTTTGCCGAAGGATTTTTCGGCAGCCATTGTGCTGGTGCAGCATGTCGATCAGGTCTTCGCTGCCGGCATGGCCGAATGGCTGGCCAGCGCCAGCGGTCTCGATGTGCGCCTGGCCCGCGAGGGCGAGCCGCCGCAGGCCGGCGCGGTGCTGCTGGCGGGCACCAATCACCATATTCGCTTGTTGAAAAACGGCACGCTGGCTTACACCGCCGAGCCGGTCAACGAGATCTACCGTCCCTCGATCGACGTGTTTTTCGAGAGTGTCGCCAGTTATTGGAATGGCGACGCCGTGGGGGTTTTATTGACCGGGATGGGACGCGACGGCGCGCAAGGGCTTAAGCTCATGCGCCAACAGGGCTACTTGACCATCGCGCAGGATCAGCAAAGCAGTGCGGTGTACGGCATGCCCAAGGCTGCTGCGGCCATTGATGCTGCCGTTGAAATCCGTCCACTGGAAAAGATAGCGCCACGATTGCTGGAGGTTTTCCCAAAATGAACAGGTTTATCCGCAATCCTGGCCCCCGCAGTACTCAGGTGACCGCCCATGAATGACTTACAGATCGACGACATTAAAACCGACGAAAACGCCGCCATGGTGTTGTTGGTGGACGATCAGGCGATGATCGGCGAAGCCGTGCGCCGTGGGCTGTCGAATGAAGAGAACATCGACTTTCATTTTTGCTCCGACCCTCATCAGGCAATCGCCCAGGCCGTGCGGATCAAACCGACGGTGATCCTGCAGGACCTGGTGATGCCCGGCCTCGATGGCCTCAGCCTGGTGCGCGAATACCGCAATCACCCGGCGACCAAGGACATTCCGATCATCGTCCTGTCGACCAAGGAAGACCCGCTGATCAAGAGCGCGGCGTTTTCCGCCGGGGCCAACGACTATCTGGTGAAACTGCCGGACACCATCGAACTGGTGGCGCGCATCCGCTATCACTCGCGGTCTTACATGACGCTGTTGCAACGTGATGCCGCGTACCGCGCTCTGCGGGTCAGCCAGCAGCAATTGCTCGACACCAATCTGGTGCTGCAACGCTTGATGAACTCCGATGGCCTGACCGGGCTGTCCAACCGCCGCCACTTCGATGAGTATCTGGAGCTGGAATGGCGCCGTTCGTTGCGCGATCAAAGTCAGTTGTCGTTGTTGATGATCGACGTTGATTACTTCAAACACTACAACGACAGTTTTGGCCACGTCGAAGGTGATGAGGCTCTGCGCAAGGTCGCCACGGCGATTCGCGATGCCAGCGCGCGACCGTCGGACCTGCCGGCGCGTTACGGCGGTGAGGAATTTGTGCTGGTGCTGCCGAACACCTCGCCGGGCGGCGCGCGACTGGTCGCGGAAAAGCTGCGGCAGACTGTGGTTTCGCTGAAGATTCCGCACAACACTCCGGCGGAAGGGGCGAGTCTGACTATCAGTATTGGTCTGGCGACGATGGTGCCGCAGGCGGGTAGCGATTGTCGGTTGCTGATCTCGGCGGCGGATCGTGGGTTGTACCTGGCGAAGAACAACGGGCGTAACCAGGTCGGAATCGAGTAAACGCTTACCCTCACCCCAGCCCTCTCCCAAGAGGAGAGGGGGCCGACCGAGGTGTCTGGCGCTGTACATCGACCTGATCGACCGAGTCGATTATGGATCTTCAAGCCTGACGGTTCCGGATTCGGCAAAGCCCTTTCACGTCGGCGTACCTCCCGAATATCCCCCAATCGGTCCCCTCTACCTCTGGGAGAGGGCTAGGGTGAGGGCAAAGGCTTTAATGATCCCCACACCCGCCAGACGGGCTGCCGTCACAGCCTGTTTACGTTATACTCGCCGGCTTTCAAAAGTTCGCCAACGAGTGCTGCCCGTCATGGAAATCAACCCGATCCTGAACACCATCAAGGACCTGTCCGAGCGCTCCGAAACTATTCGGGGGTATCTTTGACTACGATCAAAAGCATGAGCGTCTGACTGAGGTCAATCGCGAGCTTGAAGATCCGAGCGTCTGGAACAAACCTGAATACGCCCAGGAGCTGGGCCGCGAGCGCGCCGCGCTGGCACAGATCGTCGATACCCTCGACGAACTGAACGGCGGTCTGGCCGATTGCCGCGACCTGCTGGACATGGCCGTCGAAGAAAACGACGAAGGCGCAGTGGGCGATGTCGTCGCCGAGCTGGCCCGTCTCGAGGAAAATCTGGCCAAGCTGGAATTCCGCCGCATGTTCAGCCATGAAATGGACCCGAACAACGCGTACCTGGACATCCAGGCCGGTTCCGGTGGCACCGAAGCCCAGGACTGGGCCAACATCCTGCTGCGCATGTACCTGCGCTGGGCGGACAAACGCGGTTTCGACGCGACCATCATGGAACTGTCGGCCGGTGAAGTCGCCGGGATCAAAGGTGCGACCGTGCACATCAAGGGCGAATACGCCTTTGGCTGGCTGCGTACCGAGATCGGCGTGCACCGTCTGGTGCGCAAGAGCCCGTTCGACTCCGGCAACCGTCGCCACACCTCGTTCTCCGCGGTTTTCGTCTCGCCAGAGATTGATGACAAGGTGGAAATCGAAATCAACCCGGCAGACCTGCGGATCGACACCTATCGTTCCTCCGGTGCCGGTGGTCAGCACGTAAACACCACCGACTCGGCCGTACGGATTACTCACGTACCGACCAACACCGTGGTCAGCTGCCAGAACGAACGTTCCCAGCACGCCAACAAAGACACCGCCATGAAAATGCTGCGGGCCAAGTTGTACGAGCAGGAAATGCAGAAACGCAACGCCGCATCGCAAGCGCTGGAAGACACCAAGTCCGACATCGGCTGGGGCCACCAGATTCGCTCGTACGTGCTCGATGCGTCGCGGATCAAGGATCTGCGCACCAACATCGAACGCAGCGACTGCGACAAGGTGCTCGACGGCGACATCGACGAATACCTGTATGCCAGCCTGAAATCCGGGCTGTAAAAGACGCAATACAGCATCGGCTGCTTCAACCCGATCCCTGTAGGAGCCAGCCCTGCTGGCGATCCCCGGGCCGCAAGGTCCGGGGGCAACGAACCTGATGGAATATCTAAAGACATGAGCGACCAACAACTCGACCCGCAAGCCCTGCAACAGGAAGAAAACTCCCTGATCGCGCTGCGCAAGGAAAAGCTGGCTGCCGAGCGCGCCAAGGGCAACGCCTTCCCGAATGACTTCCGCCGCGAAAACTACTGCGATGCACTGCAGAAACAGTACGCGGACAAGACCAAGGAAGAGCTGGCAGAGGCTGCAATCCCGGTCAAGGTTGCCGGTCGCATCATGCTCAACCGTGGCTCGTTCATGGTGATCCAGGACATGACCGGTCGCATCCAAGTCTACGTCAACCGTAAAACCCTGTCGGAAGATACGCTGGCTGCGGTGAAAACCTGGGACATGGGCGACATCATTGCCGCCGAAGGCACCCTGGCGCGTTCCGGCAAGGGTGACCTGTATGTTGAAATGACCAGCGTGCGTCTGCTGACCAAATCGCTGCGCCCGCTGCCGGACAAGCACCACGGCCTGACCGACACCGAACAGCGCTACCGTCAGCGATACGTTGACCTGATCGTCAACGACGAAGTACGCCAGACTTTCCGCGTGCGTTCGCAAGTGATCGCGCACATCCGCAGCTTCCTGATGAAGCGTGACTTCCTCGAAGTCGAAACGCCGATGCTGCAGACCATTCCGGGCGGCGCCGCAGCCAAGCCGTTCGAAACCCACCACAACGCGCTGGACATGGAAATGTTCCTGCGTATCGCCCCGGAGCTGTATCTGAAGCGTCTGGTGGTTGGTGGTTTCGAGAAAGTCTTCGAGATCAACCGCAACTTCCGTAACGAAGGCGTTTCGACTCGTCACAACCCTGAATTCACCATGTTGGAGTTCTACCAGGCGTACGCCGACTACGAAGACAACATGGACCTGACCGAAGAGCTGTTCCGCGAACTGGCGCAGCTGGTGCTGGGCAGCACCGACGTGCCGTACGGCGACAAGGTGTTCCACTTCGGCGAGCCGTTCGTACGTCTGTCGGTATTCGACTCGATCCTCAAGTACAACCCTGAGCTGACCGCCGATGATCTGAACGACATCGACAAGGCCCGCGCCATCGCCAAGAAGGCCGGTGCCAAGGTGCTGGGCTTCGAAGGTCTGGGCAAGCTGCAGGTGATGATTTTCGAAGAGCTGGTCGAGCACAAGCTGGAACAGCCGCACTTCATCACTCAGTACCCGTTCGAAGTGTCGCCGCTGGCCCGTCGCAACGACGACAACCCGAACGTCACCGACCGCTTCGAGCTGTTCATCGGTGGCCGTGAAATCGCCAACGCCTACTCCGAGTTGAACGACGCGGAAGACCAGGCCGAGCGCTTCATGGCGCAGGTGGCCGACAAGGACGCCGGCGACGACGAAGCCATGCACTACGACGCTGACTTCGTTCGCGCGCTGGAGTACGGCATGCCGCCAACGGCCGGTGAAGGTATCGGCATCGATCGTCTGGTGATGTTGCTGACCAACTCGCCGTCGATCCGCGATGTGATCCTGTTCCCGCACATGCGACCGCAAGCGTAAACGTTTCAGTTGAAAAGCCGCCTAAAACAGGCGGCTTTTTATTGCCTGTCTGGTACAAATGTATCAATTGGTTACTTTTGAAATAGCAGAGGAAGTCCAGTCGTGATGGTTGCAATCGCTCAAGAAGGTGCAGCGGGTATCGCCACTGCGGTCGCTGAAAGCGTTCAGTACCAGGGTCGCAAGGCCAGCCGACAGGGCAGTGAGCAGCGTCGACAGGACATTCTCGACGCGGCGATGCGCATTGTCGTGCGCGACGGCGTGCGTGCCGTGCGCCACCGCGCCGTGGCTGCCGAGGCCGGTGTGCCGTTGTCGGCGACCACCTATTACTTCAAGGACATCGATGACCTGCTCACCGATACCTTCGCTCAATACGTTGAACGCAGCGCGGCGTACATGGCCAAGCTGTGGGTCAACAATGAAGGCCTGCTGCGTGACATGGTGGTCAGCGGTGACGGCAGCCCCGAGTCACGCTCGCAACTGGCCGATGACATTGCGCGGTTGATGGCTGACTATGTGCACCGGCAGCTGGTTAACCGTCGCGAGCATTTGATGGCTGAGCAGGCGTTCCGTCAGGAGGCGCTGCTCAACCCGCGTCTGGCAATTCTGGTGCGCTCGCATCAGCAGATTCTGCTGCAGGGCACCTGCCAGTTGTTCCAGGTATTGGGCTCGCGTGAACCGCAACAGGATGCCAAGGTGTTGACGGCGATTATCGGACGGATGGAATATCAGGGCCTGCTCAACGACGCCGAGCCTTTGGCCGAAGAGGACATGCTCGGCATTCTGACGCGCTACATGCACCTGGTGCTTGCATCGGTCTGATCCTCTGGGGAAACATCGAACCCTGTGGGAGCGAGCTTGCTCGCGAAGACGGACTGACATTCAACATTAATGTTGGCTGTGCTGACGCTTTCGCGAGCAAGCTCGCTCCCACAGGTTCGGTGGCGTATTCAAGGGCGGCGAATGTTCATAGGGAGTATTGAATGAAAGCCTGGCGTGGCGTGCTGATCGCCTTGTCGTTCCTGCTGCTCAGTGGCTGTCTGGTGACTTTCAAGGAGCCGCTGAGCGCCAGTGACCCGGCGCCCAAGGGCCTGCTCGGCAAATGGTCGAGCACCAATGCCTGGGGCGAGCCGATGAACCTTGAGCTGACGCGGTTGGGCAACGACCGCTATCAGGCCGTCACCTACTTCATGGCCAAACCCCACGAACGCGAAGCCTATCCCTTCACCGTGTCGCGCCACGGCAGCCGCTGGTATCTGTCGGCGAAAGTCCCGGCACAGTACGGCGGCCACTTCACCATCGCCGGTTTCGAACTCACCGATAAACACGAATTGGTGGTCTACAACCTCGATCTCGAACAGATCAATCAGGCGATCAAGCAAAAAGCCCTCGACGGTCAGGCCTTCCAGACCGACGATGGCGACGGTGTGCAAGTCGACAGTAACCTCGACAAGGTCTTTGCTTACCTCGACGATCCGGCCAATTCCGATGTCTTCGTCGAGGCTGTGCGCTACCAGCGCCAGGCCCGTGCCAAATAAATTCACACGTCAGGTGTTCTACAGGAGTTTCGGGTGGACGATTACCAGCAGACGATACGCATGTTGTCCGACCGCATTGTGCTGGCGCAGACGCCGATCCGCGTGCTCGACGCGGTCAAGTGGGACGAGAACATCCGCAAGGGCTTCCTCAAGGCCAAGGGCAAGGAAATGCCCGCCATTGATCGCGACTACTACCTCAATCGACCGCTAAGTTTCGATTCGAGCAAGGTCAAACTGGAATTCCAGAACATCGAGCGCGACATCACCCGCCAACTCGGTCAGTTCAACCCGGTCGGGCAGATCATGCGGCGCATGTGCAAGGAATACCGCATGGTGGTGCGCATGCTCGAAGCGCGCGGCACCGAGGATTTCGGCCTGATCTCGCAAGAGCTGTACGGCGCTGCGTCCGATGCGTTCCACGCCGGTGACCCAACCCTGGCCGACCTCGGCCTGATGATGTCCGATTACCTGAACAATATCGACGGCCGTGGCGACTTGAAGGATGAGCCGAAAATCCTTACCGCCAAAGACGCGGTGCACTTGTTGCAAACCCGTTTGAACAAAGTCTTCGGTGAGGCCGAGGAAACCATTCGCGTGTTCGAGTCCGACGGCATTGTTGCTGACGCCGCAGCGGGCGCCGACTACATCAAGATCCGCACCGACGCGATGTTCAACGATCGCGATGTGCGCGCGCTGGAGGTTCACGAAGGTCTGGTGCATGTCGGCACCACACTCAACGGTCTCAATCAGCCGATCTGCACCTTCCTGTCCAAAGGCCCACCGTCGTCGACGGTGACCCAGGAAGGTTTGGCGATCCTGATGGAAATCATCACCTTCGCCTCCTACCCGAGCCGACTGCGCAAACTGACCAACCGCACCCGCGCCATTCATATGGTCGAGGAGGGCGCGGACTTCTTGCAGGTGTTCGAGTTCTTCCGCGAGCAGGGTTTCGAAATGGCGGAAAGCTACGGCAACGCCAGTCGCGTTTTCCGTGGATCGACGCCGAACGGGCTGCCATTCACCAAAGACTTGTCCTACCTCAAGGGCTTTATCATGGTTTACAACTACATTCAGTTGGCCGTGCGTAAGGGCAAGCTTGAGCAGATCCCGCTGTTGTTCTGTGGCAAGACCACGCTGGAAGACATGCGGACCTTGCGTCAGCTGGTGGATGAGGGGTTGGTAGTGCCGCCGAAGTATCTGCCGGACCAGTTCCGCGATTTGAATGCGTTGTCGGCGTGGATGTGCTTCTCCAACTTCTTGAATCACTTGAGCCTGGACCGGATCGAAGCGGATTACTCCAATATCCTCTAACCCACACCGATCGTTCCCACGCTCTGCGTGGGAATGCATCCCGTGACGCTCCGCGTCACAGTGGACGCGGAGCGTCCATGGCGGCGTTCCCACGCAGAGCGAGGGAACGATCTATTGTGTTCCAACCCGAATCTTTCGCGAGGTTTCACCGGATGAGAATCCTCGGCATTTTCTGCCTGCTCCTGACCCTCAGCGGTTGCAGCTCTTTGTTGTTCTATCCCGAGCCGGGGCAGATCTTCACCCCGGAAAAAGCCAAGCTCGAATACCGCACCGTCACCCTGGTCACGGCGGATGGCTTGAAGCTCAATGCCTGGTGGCTGCCGGCCAAACCCGGCGTCGAGGTCAAAGGCACCGTCCTGCATCTGCACGGCAACGGCGGCAATCTGCCGATGCATCTCGGCGGCAGTTGGTGGTTGCCGAAAAACGGCTATCAAGTGCTGTTGGTCGACTATCGCGGTTATGGCTTGTCCGAGGGCGAGCCGAGTTTGCCGGCAATCTATCAGGACATCGACGCCGCATTCGCCTGGCTAGACAAGGCGCCAGAGGTCAAAGGCAAACCGCTGATTCTGCTCGGTCAGAGCCTCGGTGGTTCGATGGCCGTGCACTGGCTGGTGCAGCATCCCGAGCGACAGAAACAGCTCAAGGCTCTGGTCCTCGACGGCGTGCCCGCCAGTTACCGCAGCGTCGGCCAGTACGCGCTCAGCACTTCGTGGCTGACCTGGCCGTTCCAGGTGCCGTTGTCGTGGCTGGTGCCGGACGGTGACAGCGCGATCAACTCGATGCCGCAGCTCAACGGCGTGCCGAAACTGATCTTCCACAGCATCGACGATCCGCTGGTGCCGCTTTCCAACGGTATCCGTCTGTATCAAGCTGCGCCGCCCCCGCGCGTGCTGCAACTGACCCGTGGCGGGCATGTGCAGACGTTTGGCGACCCGGTCTGGCGTCAAGTGATGCTGCGCTACCTCGACGATCCCGAACATTTCAACGGCCTGCGCCGTCTCGGCGAAATCCCCAATTACCCGACACCCCCGAATTCTGAAGACGAGAGTCCGCAATGACTGAAGAACGCAACGCCATCCCGCTGATCATCACCGGTATCTGCAGCATCCTCGGCACCGTCGGGGCGCTGTGGTACTACGGCTATCTGCACTTCGCCAAACCCGAGGATGCGTTGCTGCTCAACGAATTCACCATGCTCAAGACCGTGCCGGGCGAAGACTACAAAGTCTCACTGGACCCGGCGCCACAGGTGGCGCAGTGCATCGATGGGGTGCTGGTGTTGTTTGATACCGAGCAGAAAGGTTTGACCGGTGTGCTGATCAATGCGCAGAAGAAAGCCGTGCGCTGCATGGGTGAAGAAACTCCGCAGAAGCTCGAGCAGTGATTCTGCAGGACCAGCCCTCACCCTAACCCTCCCGAAACGTCGGACCGCCCAGAGGGAGAGGGGACTGACCGAGGTGTTCTTACGCTATACGCCGACCTGATCCATCGTGTCGAATACAAGTTCTGAAAGCACCACAAATCGGCTCCCTCTCCTTCGGGAGAGGGCTGGGGTGAGGGGCCACCATTTCAGCCTCACAAAAAAAGCCCCGCCTGATCACTCAGACGGGGCTTTTGCGTTACAGCGTGCTGCTTAGTTCGAGCTAACCGCCGAACGTGGCACTACCGGCTGGTTGTCGTTGGAAATGGTCACTTCCACACGACGGTTCATCGCACGGCCGGAGACGCTGCCGTTCTCGGCAACCGGGTATTCCTTGCCGTAGCCCTGGGTGACGATACGCGCTGGATCAACGCCCATTTTCACCAGTGCGGTGCGCACGGAGTTGGCGCGACGCTCGGACAGCGACTGGTTGTGGCTGGCAGAACCGGTGCTGTCGGTGTAACCCTCGACGATCACTTTGCGATCCGGGTTTTCCTGGAGGAACTGCGCCAGTTTGTTGATGTTGACCAGACCGCTGGATTTCAGGTCAGCACGGTCGGTGGCGAACAGCACGTCGCCGAAAGTCACCAGCGTACCGCGATCGGTCTGCTTGGCGTTGAGGCTGTCCTGCAGCTGCTTGATCTGCTGGTCACGGGCATCCAGACGCGCCTGGGCACGTTGGGCAGCGGCGTTCTTCAGATTGTTTTCAGCGGTGCGCAGGGCGATGGTCTGCTTGGCCACCTCCACACGCTGGTTGGTCAGGTAAGCCAGTTGGTCAACCTTGGCCGCGTCTTGCTTGTCCAGATAAGCCTTGTCGGCCTTGTCCAGGTAATCGCTGGCGTCTTTGGTTTCCAGCGCCGCGACTTTGCTCGCCTGCGGGTTGGCTTGCAGGCCGGCGTAGTTGGTGCGGGCGTTTTCCAGATTCGGGTTAGGTGGAGTGGAGCACGCAGCCAGGGCAACGCTTGCGGCCAGAAGAGCTGGGATCATCAGTTGCTTACGCATAATTTTTCGTCCTTTCTATCGATAAAAGTTTCAGCTTTGCGGTCGGGATGCGCGCTTACTGCACGGTGCGCTGACTTTCCTGACGCAGTTCCTGAACACCTTTCTGGGAATCCTTCACAGCCTGTTCGGCTTTCGCGGCCTGAGCCTTGCGTTCGGCTACACGAGCGTCCCACTCGGCTTGCTCGGACAGGGTGCGCGCTTCGTCATACTTCTTGTCGTGCATGGCGATTTCGGCTTGTTTCAGTTTGTCCTGCGCTTGCTTCATCTCAACCGCAGCGAACTCGGTACCGCCGGCGCTGACTGCGCTGTTCACCGCCGATTGGGTGACGGCGTATTGCTCGGTCGGTGGGTTACCGGCGCAACCGGCCAGCACGAAACTGGTGCCGATGGCCAGAGCGGCCAGTTTCAGACCGCGCAAGTGTGCAAATGTGGTTTGGTTTTTCATGGTCTTCAACTCCATTAGGCATCTCCTGAAAACAACTGAATCCATCCTGGTCGAGGAGCCGCAAGCGACGTGTGAAAGCGCGTTTTTGAAACGCTCGTTCCAGGCGTGGTTACAGGTTCCGACCGGCGTGATTTTTCAAAAGTTCAGAAAAGATGGCCTATCGCCTAAATAATTTTTGACCGAATGGACAAGGCTCTAGAGCGGGAACTTTGGCGGGGTGGAGCGGTACGCGCGGGAGTATTTAAGATGAATTTCATGCGGTTTTTCAGCAAGTCGTAGATCCCGGTGGGAGCGAGCTTGCTCGCGAAAGCGGTGGTTCAGACACAGTCATTTCTAATGTGCCGACGCCTTCGCGAGCAAGCTCGCTCCCACAGGTTTTGAGGTGTTAGAAGTTAATGTTTTTGCTTGCCGGCAGTGGCCGAGAGGTCATGCAAATGCCTCCGCGACAACGCCAAAAACCGTGGCGTCGGCCCGACATCTTCATACAACGGATCACCTTCCTCATCCGTCGCCACCACCGTCGACCCCTTCACATACGGCAGGCTCGCTTCGAACTCCTCAAGCGCCGCACCAATCAGTTCGCCGAGCAGTTCTTCGGCATGCCGTTTCGGGTACATCTCGGCAATCGCCGCCAGGCGCGCAGCGGCCTCGACGTCCAGATGAATCGTGTAGCCCGTGTCGGTCAGGCGACCCTTGGCGTTTTCTTCCCAATGCTGGGCGAGTTCACGAATTTTCATGATGACCTCATTTCGCGCCTGCTCATGGCAGGCCTGGGTGAGTGTCCGGCAGCGCCGGCGGCAAGCCGTTGTACGGCTTACTGTTGAGACTAGCTTTTGTCCGCAAGGTTTAAAGTCCCTTGGTCGGCTGCTTGTAAGAAGCGTCGTAGAGCGGCACTCTCTAGGTCATGCACTCGTTTCTAAGCCGTCCGGATTACTGCTGGGGAATTGCTGATGACCGATATTGATGCACGCTTGCGCGAAGACGTTCACCTGCTCGGAGAGCTGTTGGGCAACACCATTCGAGACCAGTACGGCGAAGCCTTTCTCGACAAGATCGAGCAGATTCGCAAGGGCGCCAAGGCCGACCGCCGTGGCTCGATGGACGCTGAACTGAGCGCCAGCCTCAATCAATTGAGCGAGGACGAGTTGCTCCCGGTGGCGCGGGCGTTCAACCAGTTTCTCAATCTGGCGAACATCGCCGAGCAGTATCAGTTGATTCATCGGCGCGAAGAGTCGCAGCCGGCGCCGTTCGAATCTCGGGTGTTGCCGGAATTGCTCGCGCGTTTGCGTAACGAAGGCCACAGCGCCGAGTCGCTGGCCCGGCAACTGGCGCGGCTGGAAATCGAACTGGTACTGACCGCGCACCCGACCGAAGTCGCGCGACGCACGCTGATCCAGAAATACGATGCGATCGCCGGGCAACTCGCGGCGCAAGATCATCGCGACCTGACCAGCGCCGAACGCGAACAGATTCAAAACACCCTGCAACGCCTGATCGCCGAAGCCTGGCACACCGAAGAAATCCGCCGCACGCGTCCGACACCGGTCGACGAAGCCAAATGGGGTTTCGCGGTGATTGAGCATTCGCTGTGGCAAGCGATCCCCAACCATATGCGCAAGGCCGACAAAGCCTTGTTTGAAGCGACGGGCCTGCGTCTGCCATTGGAAGCGGCACCGATTCGCTTCGCGTCGTGGATGGGCGGCGACCGTGACGGCAACCCCAATGTCACTGCTGCCGTGACCCGCGAAGTGTTGCTGCTGGCGCGCTGGATGGCCGCCGATTTGTACCTGCGTGATGTCGATCACCTCGCTGCCGAACTGTCGATGCAGCAGGCCAGCGAAGCCCTCAAAGCCAAGGCTGGCGACAGTGCCGAACCGTATCGTGCGGTGCTCAAACAATTGCGCGAGCGCTTGCGTGCGACGCGCAACTGGGCACACGCCGCGCTGACCGCACCGACACCAGCGCCGGCCGATGTGTTGCACAACAACCGCGATCTGCTCGATCCGCTGGAGCTGTGTTTCAACTCGCTGCACGAATGCGGCATGGGCGTGATTGCCGATGGCCCGCTGCTTGATTGTCTACGTCGGGCGGTGACCTTCGGCCTGTTCCTCGTGCGTCTGGATGTGCGTCAGGACTCGTCGCGCCACAGTTCGGCGATGACCGAAATCACCGATTACCTCGGCCTCGGTCGCTACGAAGATTGGGACGAAGAGCAACGCATCAGCTTTCTGACCCGCGAACTGAGCAATCGCCGGCCACTGCTGCCAGCACATTTCAAGCCGTCGGCCGACACCGCTGAAGTGCTCAACACCTGCAAGGAAATCGCCGCCGCACCGGGCGCTTCGCTCGGCTCCTACGTGATTTCCATGGCCGGCGCGGCTTCCGATGTGCTCGCCGTGCAACTGCTGCTCAAAGAGTCCGGGGTGTTGCGGCCGATGCGCGTGGTGCCGCTGTTCGAAACCCTCGCTGACCTCGACAACGCCGGGCCGGTGATGGAGCGGTTGTTGCTGCTTCCAGGTTATCGCGCACGGCTGCAAGGTCCGCAGGAAGTGATGATCGGCTACTCCGATTCGGCCAAGGACGCCGGCACCACGGCGGCCGCGTGGGCGCAGTATCGCGCGCAGGAACGTTTGGTCGAAATCTGCCGCGAGCAACAAGTCGAACTGCTGTTGTTCCACGGTCGTGGAGGCACCGTAGGACGTGGCGGTGGCCCGGCGCACGCGGCGATTCTGTCGCAGCCACCGGGGTCGGTGGCGGGGCGTTTCCGCACCACCGAGCAGGGCGAAATGATTCGATTCAAATTCGGCTTGCCGGACATCGCCGAGCAGAATCTCAATCTGTATCTGGCGGCGGTGCTTGAAGCAACACTGTTGCCACCACCGCCGCCAACGCCGGAATGGCGTCACTTGATGGACGAATTGGCCGCTGACGGAGTCAGTGCTTATCGCCAGGTGGTGCGGGAAAATCCGCAATTCGTCGAGTACTTCCGCCAGTCCACCCCGGAACAGGAGTTGGGGCGTTTGCCACTCGGCAGTCGTCCGGCCAAGCGCCGGGCCGGCGGTATCGAAAGTCTGCGGGCGATTCCGTGGATCTTCGGCTGGACGCAAACGCGGCTGATGCTGCCAGCGTGGCTCGGTTGGGAATCGGCGCTGAGCAAAGCGCTGGAACGTGGCGAAGGCGAGTTGCTCGGGCAGATGCGCGAACAGTGGCCGTTCTTCCGCACCCGTATCGACATGCTGGAAATGGTCCTGGCCAAGGCTGACGCGGATATCGCCCTGTCCTACGATCAGCGTCTGGTCGAGCCGGATCTGCTGCCGTTGGGCGCGCAGTTACGCGACCTATTGTCGCAGGCGTGCGCAGTGGTGCTCGGCCTGACTGGCCAGTCGCAGCTGCTGGCACATAGCCCGGACACCCTCGAATTCATCCGTCTGCGCAACACTTACCTCGACCCGCTGCATCTATTGCAGGCTGAACTGCTGGCCCGTTCGCGGCAGCAGGATGTCGAGCAGGGCAGCCCGGTGGAACAGGCGTTGCTGGTGTCTGTGGCGGGGATTGCCGCCGGTTTGCGAAATACCGGCTAACGTTTTTGTCGTGGCGCGCGGCACCGGACACAAACGCCGGATGCCGCTTTGCCTGACGGGGGGAAGTGCCGCCAGGCGACAGTTAATGATGGGGTTGCGACTTGGGTCACCGCGTCGCGAGGTCGCGGGGGGCGTCGGTTTCTCCGACTTTTGGCGTCTTGTGTGGGCGCAGCCTGCTGTGTATCTTGATCAGCCTTTGGCCGTTTATGCGGCCACGACCCGTATTTTCAGGATTCGTCCCAAGAGGCGAATCCTTTGTTTTGTAAAAGCTTTTTATAAAAAAATTGAGGAGCACATCTAATGCGCGTCATTCTGCTGGGAGCTCCCGGGGCCGGTAAAGGTACTCAGGCTAAGTTCATCACCGAAAAATTCGGCATTCCACAAATTTCCACCGGCGACATGCTGCGTGCAGCGGTCAAGGCCGGTACTCCGCTGGGCGTTCAAGCCAAGAGCATCATGGATGCCGGCGGCCTGGTGTCGGATGACCTGATCATCGCACTGGTCAAAGATCGTATCGCTCAGTCTGACTGCGCCAACGGCTTCCTGTTCGACGGCTTCCCGCGCACCATTCCGCAGGCTGAAGCCCTGGTGACTGCCGGCGTCGAGCTGGATGCTG
Organism: Pseudomonas sp. AIG; assembly: GCF_977020205.1. Classification (NCBI taxonomy): domain Bacteria; kingdom Pseudomonadati; phylum Pseudomonadota; class Gammaproteobacteria; order Pseudomonadales; family Pseudomonadaceae; genus Pseudomonas; species Pseudomonas sp. AIG. Next base: position 21,961 of record NZ_CDROCK010000067.1, read on the forward strand.
TGGTTGAAATCGCTGTTGAAGACGAAGAAATCGTGCAACGCATCGCCGGTCGTCGTGTTCACGAAGCCAGCGGCCGCGTTTACCACATCGTCTACAATCCGCCGAAAATCGCTGGCAAAGACGACATCACCGGCGAAGAGCTGGTACAGCGCAAGGACGACACCGAAGAAACCGTGCGTCATCGCTTGTCGGTCTACCACTCGCAGACCAAGCCTTTGGTGGAGTTCTATCAGAACCTCTCCGCGAAAAACGCTGGCAAGCCGAAGTACAGCCACATCCCGGGCGTTGGTTCGGTCGATGCGATCACCGCCAAGGTGCTGGCCGCGCTGAGCTGAAAAGTCTGAACCGCAGCATCATCCACGGCCCGCTTGCGGGCCGTAGTTGTTTATACTGACGCACTTTTTCCCACCCCTGTTTTGGAAACATCGATGAGCACCTTGCTGGCCCTGGACACCGCGACTGAAGCTTGCTCCGTTGCCTTGCTGCATGACGGCAAGGTCACGAGCCATTACGAGGTGATCCCGCGCCTGCATGCGCAGAAGCTGCTGCCGATGATCCAGCAACTGCTGGCCGACGCCGGCACCACGTTGCAGGCGGTCGATGCGATTGCTTTCGGTCGCGGCCCAGGTGCGTTTACCGGTGTGCGGATTGCCATTGGTGTGGTGCAGGGCCTGGCGTTCGCGCTGGATCGTCCGGTGCTGCCGGTGTCCAACCTGGCGGTGCTGGCGCAGCGTGCCTTTCGTGAACATGGCGTGAGCCAGGTCGCGGCGGCCATCGATGCGCGGATGGATGAAGTGTATTGGAGCTGCTACCGCGAGACGGCGGGGGAAATGCGCCTGGTGGGTGCCGAAGCGGTATTGCCGCCAGAAGTCGCGGCGCTGCCGGCCGATGCCAGTGGCGACTGGTTCGGTGCCGGCACCGGCTGGGGTTATGCCGAGCGCATCGCGGTCAATCTGACAGGCTCCGACGCCGGCATGTTGCCCCACGCCGAAGACCTGCTGACCCTGGCGCGTTTTGCCTGGGAGCGCGGCGAGTCGATCCCGGCGGACGACGCGCAGCCGGTTTACCTGCGCGATAAAGTCGCTACCCCCAAGGCTCGTTGATTCAACACATTCCCTGTGGGAGCGAGCTTGCTCGCGAAGGCGTCGTGTCAGCCTATATCAATGTTGAATGTGCAGAACTCTTCGCGAGCAAGCTCGCTCCCACAGTGGGCAGTGCGCTGCCAGAAGTCTGCCAATCGTCAGTTTCTAACCCCGCGCTTTAAACCTTTTGCGCTTTATGTGTTCTAGTTATCACTCGGCGGTTTGCTAAGTCGGTCAAGTGCCGCTAAATTGCCATCATCGATACCGAGCATGAAATTATGCGTATAGACGGCCTTTCCTCTCAGTCCTACCCCATCAAGCGCAAGCCTCGCAAAGGCAATGCGGCGCTGGATGAATCCGTCGACGATATCGACGGCGAGCTGGAATTCCCGACTGAAGAGCAACTGGCCGCCCGCGCTGCCAAAGCCTCGGCACAACGCCTGAGCAATCTGCCTGCCCGTCAGCAAGACATGATCTACCACCGTGCGATGAAAAAAAGCGTAGCGATGGCCTTGGCCAGCTACCTGAGCACTGCCGGTTTTGTCGATTGGGATGCGGACGTGCTGGGCCTCGATCTGTACATCTGATGGATTTGCCTTACTACCTCGGTTGCCCGTCCTGGAGCGAAAACGCCTGGCGCGAATATCTGTATCCGGTAGACGCAAAAACTTCCGACTTCCTCGGTCTCTATTCGCAAGTGTTCAACGCCGTCGAAGGCAACACGACCTTCTACGCCAGTCCATCGCCCGCCACTGTGCAGCGTTGGGCCGAGGTCATGCCCGCACACTTTCGCTTCACCGCCAAATTCCCCGGCGACATCAGTCACAGCGGTGATCTGCGCGAGCAACTGACCGCCGCCGAAACCTTCCTGCAATTACTCAAGCCCCTCGGTCAGCGTGTCTCGCCGCTGTGGTTGCAACTGTCGAAAAGCTTTACGCCGCATCGGCTGCCGGAACTGGCGGCGTTCATCGATGCGCTGGATTGCCCGTTGGCGGTGGAAGTGCGGCATGAACAGTTCTTCGCCAAGGGCGAAAGCGAACGTCTGCTCAATCGCCTGCTGCTGGACCGTGGCGTTGAACGCATTTGCCTGGATCCGCGTGCGCTGTTCAGTTGCCTGTCGACCGAGTCTTCGGTGATTCACGCGCAATCGAAAAAGCCGCGAGTGCCGACGCGCCCGGCGGCGTTCACACAGTTTCCGCAAGTGCGCTTCATCGGTCATCCCGAGCTTGAGGCTAACGATACTTTCCTTGTGCCGTGGGTGGCGAAAATTGCCGAGTGGATTGAAGAGGGCCGTACGCCGTACATCTTCCTGCACACTGCCGACAACCTCCTCGCGGCGAAGCTGGCGCAACGTTTTCACGCACAACTGATGCAACGTTTGCCTGGCCTGCCAGCGCTGCCTGAGCTATACAGAGAGCCCGCCGCCGAGCAACTTGGCCTGCTCTGAGGCGGATTTTTTCCTGCCCTGGAGCCTGCCGATGGATGCCTCAGCCCTTCAAGAACAAGTCCGTAAAGCCCACGCCTTCAAAGCGTTGCACGAGCGTACGCAAGTCTTCGTCATTCCCAATCCGTGGGATGCAGGTTCCGCGAAGATGCTCGCCAGCCTTGGCTATCAGGCCTTGGCAACGACCAGCGCCGGTTATGCGTTTTCCCAGGGCAAGGCTGATGGTGCGTTAAGTCTCGATGAGACTCTGGACAATGTCCGCGTGATTGTCGCCGCGACCGATTTGCCGGTGGCGGTGGATCTGGAAAACGGCTTTGCCGATGACCCGGCCGAGGCTGCAAAAAGCCTGCTTCGCGCAGCAGAGGCGGGTGCGGTGGGTGGTTCGATCGAAGACGCGACGGGCCGCGCGGATGCGCCGATCTATTGCTTCGAACACGCGGTGGCACGTATCGAAGCCGCCGTCGCCGCCGTGCGCACGCTGCCATTCCCCTTCATCCTGACGGCGCGCGCGGAAAACTACCTGCACGGCAATCCCGACATCAACGACACCATTCGCCGCTTGCAGGCCTTTGCCGAGGCCGGCGCCGACGTGTTGTACGCACCGGGTTTGCGCAACGCCGAAGAAGTGCTGGCAGTGGTGCGTGCGGTGGCGCCGAAACCGGTCAATGTGCTGATGTCCGGCGGTTTGAAACTGACCGTGCAGGAGTTGCAGGAAATGGGCGTGCGCCGGATCAGTACCGGTTCGGCACTGGCGTTGGCGGCGTTCGGCGAATTCTTCCGTGCCGCTGAAGAAATCCAGCAATCCGGCACTTTCGGGTTTACCTCGCAGTCGATGCCGTACGCCAAAGCCAATCAATTCTTCAAAGGCTGAGCATGGGGCGGTGGATCGCGCTAACTGTGTTGCTGATCACTGGCGGCGCGTTGATCAGTGTGTGGCGCGGTTGGCTGGACGTGCCGCCGTCATGGAATCCATGGGCGCCACTGGATGTAAACGCCGCGCCCAACTGGCTGACCGGCTACAAACTGATGCGTTTGCGCAGTGACCCCGAACTCTGTGCCCAGGCGTTGAACAGCTCTGATCTTCGCGTCACGCGACAAGCCGACAGCCCGGACGCCAAGTGCCCGTTGATCGGTGCCTTGCGCGTACAGGGCGGTGAGGTGGCGCTGAGCAGCAGTTTCCTCGCCAGTTGTCCGCTGGCGGTGGCCTACGCGATGTTTGAACAGCACACGCTGCAACCTGCTGCACAATCCGTTTACGGGCAGAAGGTTGCACGCCTTGATCACCTCGGCAGCTTCGCCTGCCGCAATGTCTACAACCGCGAAAGCGGGGCGCTCAGCCGTCATGCCAGCGCCGATGCATTGGACATTGGCGGTTTTCGGCTGGCCGACGGCCGCAGCATCAGCGTACTCAAGGATTGGCCGAAGCAAAATAAGGATGCGCAGTTTCTGCGTCAGGTGCGCGACGGCGCCTGCGAGGCGTTCAGTGTGGTGTTGAGCCCGGATTACAACGCCGCCCACCGCAATCACTTTCATGTCGATGTCGGGCGCTGGAGCGTGTGTCGTTGAGGTTTAAGCGGCGAGGCGCAGGTTCTGCAGAACGATCGGGCGTGCCCAGCCGTTATCAAAGTCCAGCGCTTTCTGTTGCTCGACGATTTCTTCCGGCGGGAATGGCGGATAAGGCTTTTGCAACAGATCCAGATCGAATTCGGCAATTGGCAGGTACAGCGGTTTCTTCTGCGGTGCCGGGCCAGGCTCTGGAACGGGCTGACCATTGTTGATCACCACCGGACGCACCCAACTGCTGTCGAAATCCTGTTGCTCTTGCTGAGCCTTGAGTTCTTCAGGCGGGAACGGTGGGAATGGCTTGTCCAGCAAGTCCATTTCGAACTCGGCGATCGGCAGGAACAGCGGCTCTGGCGGACGCACTTCGGTTTCGACCACGTCGCACTCGCGCTGGCTGATGATGTGCGCGTGCAGCTCACTGCCGATGGTCGGCTCTTCCGGGCTGTTCAGGTCAACCGGCGGAAATGTACCGCAGGCAGGCACCACTTCACTCGTCTGTTCGGCCAGCGCCTGGGCAAAGAAATCCTGCCACAGGTGACTGACGCCGCTCAGTGCTTGAGTATTGTGACGGCTAAAGTCGCCATGGGGCGAAATGTAGCCAATCGATGTGGGAAGAATGCCTGACATTTTTTTCGGTTGACGCTCAGCTCTGGCAAAATGCGCGTTGAATGAGTTATCGGCGGTTTTTGCCGCTCCTTGAATTTTTGAGCGTGTTTTCCATGATTGAGCAACCCGCGGCCTGCCGCATCCATGTTCAGGCCCTCGGCCCTACGTTTGAAGCGCAAGCCGGGCAGTGGGCCGAGCGCTTGGGCCTGCCGCTTGAAGTGGCGGATGGCGAGTTTGCCTTGCAGGTCGGCGAGCAGGGTTTGCAGTTGCAACAGCTTGGCCCGGACGCACCGGGGCCGGTGCGCGTCGACTTCGTCGAGGGCGGCGCGGCACACCGGCGCTTATACGGTGGTGGCAGCGGGCAGATGATTGCCAAGGCTGTCGGCATTGCCCAAGGCGTGCGCCCGCGCGTGCTGGATGCCACGGCGGGACTGGGCAAGGATGCGTTCGTGCTGGCCAGTCTCGGTTGCGAAATGAGCCTGATCGAGCGCCAGCCGCTGATTGGCGCGCTGCTGGAGGATGGTCTGGCGCGGGCGGCGGAGGATTTCGATGTGGCGCCGATCGTGGCGCGGATGAAGTTGCTCAAGGGCAACTCCATCGAGGTCATGCAGAACTGGGAGGGTGAGGCGCCGCAGGTGATTTATCTCGATCCGATGTTTCCGCATCGCGAGAAGACTGCGTTGGTGAAGAAGGAGATGCGTCTGTTCCGGCCGCTGGTGGGCGATGATCCGGATGCGCCGGCGCTGTTGCAGGCTGCTTTGGCACTGGCCACGCACCGGGTGGTGGTCAAGCGGCCGCGCAAGGCGCCGTGCATTGAAGGGCCGAAGCCGAGCCACGCGCTGGATGGCAAATCCAGCCGCTATGACATTTACCCGAAGAAAGCGCTCAAGCCCTGAGATCGAGGCGCCCCCATTCGCGAGCAGGCTCGCTCCCACATTTGAAATGCATTCCAAGGTGGGAGCGAGCCTGCTCGCGAAGGCGTCCGCCCAGACACCGCAAAGCTGTCAGGGTCGATAAGCTCGCATAAACAACCCCACCACTTCCTCAATATGGCTCTCTGCAGCCTCTTCGCTCAACGGCTCCCCACAGCCATACAACAGCCGAAAATTCCCCGCACCCTTGATCAGACAGAAGAAATGCTCGGCGGCATTGCGCGGCAGATCGATGCTCAGCGCACCGGTCTCGTGGATGCGCGTCAACAGCCGCTCCATCCCTTGCACCATGCGCTGCGGACCCGCCTCGAAGAAGATCAGCGACAGCTTCGGATCCTGACTGCCCAGCGCCATGATCAAGCGGTGCAGATTCACCGATTCATCACTGTTGATCAGGTGATGGAAGCCGCGCGCAATGTTCAGCAACACATTTTCCACGGCGATGCCTTCGGGCAATTCGAAGAACAGCGGCGGTAATTGTTCCTCGCATTTGGCCACCACGGCGGCGGAGAACAACGTCTCCTTGTCGTTGAAATGGCTGTAGACCGTCAGTTTCGACACACCCGCCTCGCTGGCGACCGCGTCCATGCTGGTGTTGGCGTAGCCATGACTCAGAAACAGAATTTTCGCCGCCTCGAGGATTGCCTGGCGTTTGGCCAGATCCTTGGGGCGGCCCGGACCGTTTGGAGCTGAAAGATTGTTCGACATTCTTCGCTTTTAATACTGGACTGGTGAGTTTGCTATTAATAACATACCCGCCAGTATAATTATTCCAAGCACCATTAGCGAAAGGTCCGTCACCATGTTCCGCCATGCGTTGTCCCTCGCGTTGCCAGTGAGTCTGGCGTTCCTTTTGTCAGCATGTGGTCAGGAAGAGGCGACGCAAGTCACCGTGCGACCGGCCATGGTGGTGCAGCCAGAGCCTTCGGCGCAGGCGATGGAAAGTTATCCGGGCGAGGTGCGCGCCCGTTACGAACCCGATCTGGCGTTCCGCATTGGCGGCAAAGTCAGCCGACGACTGGTCGATGAAGGCCAACGCGTAAAGGCCGATCAGCCGCTCGCCGAACTCGATCCACAGGACGTGCGCCTGCAACTGGAAGCCACCCGTGCCCAGGTTGCTGCCGCCGAAGCCAATTTGAATCTGGTGCGTGCCGAGCGCGATCGCTACAAGACCCTGATGGATCGGCAGATGGTCAGTCGCTCGGCCTACGACAACGCCGAAAACCTCTATCGCTCTGGCGAAGCCCGGCTCAAACAAATCAAAGCTGAATTCAACGTCTCGACCAATCAGGCCAGTTACGCGGTGCTGCGTGCGCCGCAGGATGGCGTGGTGGCCAAGCGTTCGGTGGAGGTCGGCCAAGTGGTTGCCGCCGGGCAGACAGTGTTTACTCTTGCCACCGATGGCGAGCGCGAAGTGCTGATCAGCCTGCCGGAGCAGAGCTTCGGCCGCTTCAAGGTCGGTCAGCCAGTGACCGTCGAACTGTGGACGCAACAGAATCAGCGTTTCGCCGGGCAGATCCGCGAACTGTCGCCCGCCGCCGATCCACGCTCGCGCACCTTTGCCGCGCGCATTTCCTTCACCGGCGGCAAAGTCCCGGCCGAACTGGGCCAGAGCGCCCGTGTGTTCGTGCAGTCGGCCGACAGCGTTTCCCTGTCGGTGCCGCTCTCGGCACTCACCGCCGAAAACGGCGCGACCTACGTCTGGGTCGTCAATGGCAACAACACCTTGAAGAAAACCCCGGTGCGCATCGGCCCGTTCGGCGAAAAAACCGTGCCGGTGCTCGAAGGCTTGAACGCCAGTGACTGGGTGGTGGCGGCCGGCGTGCATGTGTTGCTCGAAGGGCAGCAGGTGCGTCCGGTGGATCGCTCCAACCGTGTGGTCAATCTGGCGGACAAGGAGTAAGCCCCGATGCGCTTCAACCTATCCGAATGGGCGCTGCGTAATCGCCAGATCGTACTGTTCCTGATGCTTCTTCTAGCCATCGTTGGTGCGTTGTCCTACACCAAACTCGGCCAGAGCGAAGACCCGCCGTTTACTTTTAAAGCCATGGTCATTCAGACCCGCTGGCCGGGTGCGACCGCGCAGGAAGTTTCGCGGCAGGTCACCGAACGCATCGAAAAGAAGCTGATGGAAACCGGTGAGTACGAACGTATCGTCTCGTTCTCGCGCCCCGGTGAATCGCAAGTTACGTTCATCGCCCGCGACTCGATGCATTCCAAGGAAATCCCCGACCTCTGGTATCAGGTGCGCAAGAAGGTCAGCGATATTCGTCAGACCTTGCCGCCGGATATTCAGGGGCCGTTCTTCAACGATGAATTCGGCACCACGTTCGGCAATATCTACGCGTTGACCGGCGACGGTTTCGATTACGCCGTGCTCAAGGATTACGCCGATCGCATCCAGATCCAGCTGCAGCGGGTCAAGGATGTCGGCAAGGTCGACCTGCTCGGTTTGCAGGACGAGAAGATCTGGGTCGAGCTGTCCAACGTTAAACTGGCGACCCTCGGCTTGCCGCTGGCAGCGGTGCAGCAAGCGCTGCAAGAACAGAACGCGGTGTCGACCGCCGGGTTCTTTGAAACCGGTAGCGAGCGCTTGCAGCTGCGGGTCTCGGGGAATTTTCAGACAGTCGATGAGATAAAGAATTTTCCGATCCGCGTCGGCGATCGTACGTTCCGCATCTCCGATGTCGCCGATGTGCGTCGCGGTTTCAACGACCCACCGGCGCCGCGCATGCGCTTCATGGGCGAAGACGCGATCGGTCTGGCCGTGGCAATGAAGGATGGCGGTGACATTCTGGTGCTTGGCAAAGCGCTGGAAGGCGAGTTCTCGCGCATCCAGAAAAATCTTCCGGCCGGCATGCAATTGCGCAAGGTTTCCGATCAGCCGGCGGCAGTGAAAACCGGGGTCGGCGAGTTTGTTCAGGTACTGGTCGAAGCGTTGGCGATTGTCTTGCTGGTGAGCTTCTTCTCCCTCGGCGTGCGCACCGGCATGGTCGTGGCGCTGACCATTCCGCTGGTGCTGGCGATGACCTTCGCCTGCATGTATTACCTGGGCATCGGCCTGCACAAGATTTCCCTTGGCGCGTTGGTGTTGGCGCTGGGCTTGCTGGTGGACGACGCGATCATTGCCGTGGAAATGATGGCGATCAAAATGGAGCAGGGCTTCGACCGCATCCGTGCGGCGAGTTATGCCTGGACCAGCACTGCGTTCCCGATGCTCACCGGTACGTTGATTACCGCCGCCGGGTTCTTGCCGATTGCCACCGCGCAGTCCGGCACCGGCGAATACACCCGTTCGATCTTTCAGGTGGTGACCATCGCGTTGCTCGCGTCCTGGGTGGCGGCGGTGATGTTCGTGCCATATCTGGGGGAAAAACTCCTGCCGGATCTGGCGAAAATTCATGCGGCCAAACACGGCACTGGCGATGGTCAGCCCGATCCGTATGGCACGCCGTTTTATCAGCGGGTTCGGCGGCTGGTGGAGTGGTGCGTGATGCATCGCAAGACCGTGATCGTGCTGACGGTGGGGTTGTTTGTCGCCTCGGTGATGTTGTTCCGCTTCGTCCCGCAGCAGTTCTTCCCGGCTTCCAATCGACTGGAGTTGATGGTCGATCTGAAACTGGCCGAAGGCGCATCGCTGGCCAATACCACCGGTGAGGTGAAACGGCTTGAGGCGATGCTCAAGGATCACGCCGGCATCGATAATTACGTGGCGTACGTCGGCACCGGTTCGCCGCGTTTCTATTTGCCGCTGGATCAGCAATTGCCGGCGGCGAGCTTTGCGCAGTTTGTGGTGTTGGCGAAAACCATCGAAGAGCGTGAAGCACTGCGCACCTGGTTGATCGAAACCCTCAACGAGCAGTTCCCGGCCTTGCGTTCGCGGGTTACGCGTCTGGAAAACGGTCCACCGGTCGGCTATCCAGTGCAGTTTCGCGTCACCGGTGAACACATCGAAGAGGTCCGCGCGTTGGCGCGCAAAGTGGCGGCCAAGGTTCGCGAGAATCCGCACGTGGTCAATGTGCACCTGGATTGGGAAGAACCGAGCAAGGTTGTTTATCTGAATATCGATCAGGATCGCGCCCGGGCGCTGGGTGTGAGTACGGCCAATCTGGCCAAATTCCTCCAGAGTTCGTTGACCGGGTCGAGTGTCAGTCAGTATCGCGAAGACAATGAGTTGATCGAGATTCTGCTGCGCGGCACGGTGCATGAGCGAACTGAATTGTCGTTGTTGCCGAGTCTGGCGGTGCCGACGGATAACGGCCGCAGTGTGGCGTTGTCGCAGATTGCCACGCTGGAATATGGCTTTGAGGAAGGGATTATCTGGCATCGCAATCGTCTGCCGAACGTGACCGTGCGTGCCGATATTTATGGCAAGGAGCAGCCGGCGACGTTGGTCAAGCAGATCATGCCGACGCTGGATTCGATTCGCGCCGAGTTGCCGGATGGTTATCTGTTGGATGTCGGCGGCACGGTGGAGGATTCCGAGCGTGGGCAGAAGTCGGTGAATGCCGGGGTGCCGATGTTTATCGTGGTGGTGCTGACGCTGTTGATGGTGCAGTTGCGCAGTTTTTCGCGTACGGCGATGGTGTTTTTGACGGCGCCGTTGGGGTTGATCGGGGTGACGTTGTTTTTGATGGTGTTCCGCCAGCCGTTCGGGTTTGTGGCGATGTTGGGGACGATTGCGCTGTCCGGGATGATCATGCGTAATTCGGTGATTCTGGTGGATCAGATCGAGCAGGATATTGCTTCGGGGCTTAAGCCTTGGCAGGCGATTATCGAGGCGACGGTGCGGCGCTTTCGGCCGATTGTGTTGACGGCGTTGGCGGCGGTGTTGGCGATGATTCCGTTGTCGCGCAGTGTGTTTTTTGGGCCGATGGCGGTGGCGATCATGGGGGGGTTGATTGTTGCGACGGCGTTGACGCTGTTGTTTTTGCCGGCGTTGTATGCGGCTTGGTTCCGGGTGCGTAGGGACGCTTGATTCTTTTGTGACGTGGCGGCCTTCGGGCCGACCATGCTCTGGGTGTTCTTTGTGAATATCCGTTTCTTCGGGGGCTGCCGCTGGCGGTTTCGCCCTTACGGCGAGTCACCTTTTCCAAGCGCCGAAAAGGTAACCCAAAAGGCTTTGCCCTGACGTTCGGCCCGCTCGCTGGGGCTCGGGGTTCCTTCGCTCCGGGATCGATCCGGGG
>NZ_CDROCK010000068.1:0-32664 GCF_977020205.1 Pseudomonas sp. AIG
GCGGTTGACAGGGCGTCATCGCGAGCAGGCTCACTCCCACAGGGGAACGCATTCCAAATTGTAGGAGTGAGCCTGCTCGCGATAGCGACATCTGCCACACAGAGGATTCTGGATCGACCCTCACATCCCATGCTGCCTCAACAACTTGTCATAACTCCCATCCGCCTTCATCGCCGCAATCGCCTTGTCAAACCCCGCCACAATCTGCTCATGCTGCGGATTCTTCAGGCTGACCAATATATGCAGACTGTTCTCACTCAACGGCTGGGGCAAAAACTCCACCGAATTGCGCACCTTGGCTGATTCCCTGGCCAGGTAATACTTCGCCACAAATTCATCCTCCAGCGTCAACTTGACCCGATCCGCCGCGAGCATGCGCACGGCCATGGCGAAGTTATGCACAGGGACTTTCTGCAACGCCGTGTCGGCATCGAACGGCGCCGAATAGGCGTAGCCGCGCACCACCGCAATCGGATAGGTGTGCAGTTGCTGCAGATTGGAGTATTCGAGTGGCGTGTCTTTGCGCTTGAGAAAGCGGATGCGGTTGAGCAGGTATTCCCCGGAAAACTGGCCGAGCCTGGTTCGCTCGTCGTTGTACCAGGCGTTGACCAACACATCGTAGCGGCCCTCGCCGACGCCCAGCAGCGCCCGCGCCCAAGGCACCTGTTCGTAACCGCTGGCATAACCGGCCCGAGCCAGCGCGGTGCTGACAATGTCGGTGGCCAGGCCGCCGTTGACCAGCGTGTCGTCGGTAAAGGGTGGCCAGATATCAAACACCAGCCGCAGCTTCTCCGCTGCGGCAGTCTGGGCCAGCAAGAGCAATCCGATCAAAGCAAAGGCTCGATGCAAACGCGGCATGCTTGAAAATCCTTAGCGGGCACGTTGCCCAGCATGTTTTCAGTCAAAACCCCAAGGCCCCTTACCGGCAAAACCCAGGCCCTAACATTAGCTCATTGCAGCCAGTGCACAGGGCTCTCCAGCAGATTACACAAAGTCGCCGAGGCTGCGAGAAAGGAATGATGGCATTTTGACCTTTGTCACAGACTCTTACGCCATAAAGACATCTCTGCCACAGGCGCTTAGTATCGGGCGACACGTTCAAGGAATCGGCACATGACAATCGAGTGGGTCTGCAAACATCACAGTGATCTGGGCAAGGAACAGCTGTACGCGCTGTTGAAGTTGCGCTCGGAAGTGTTCGTCGTCGAGCAGAAATGCGCTTATCCGGACCTCGACGGTCAGGATCTGGAAGGTGATACCTATCACCTGATGGGTTGGGAAGATGATCAGTTGATGGCGTACCTGCGCCTGCTGGATCCGGAATCCCAGGGCGGCGACGTGGTGATCGGCCGCGTGATTACCGCACCGCAAGGGCGCGGCAAAGGGCTGGGGCACGAAATGATGGAGCAGGCGTTGAAACAGGCGGAGAAGCATTGGCCACAAGTGCCGATCTATCTGTCAGCGCAGGCGCATTTGCAGGGGTATTACGGTCGGTACGGGTTTGTTGTGGCGGGTGAAGAATATCTGGAGGATGACATTCCGCACATTGGGATGCGTCGTGCCTGAACAGCCCTCACCCTAGCCCTCTCCCGGAGGGAGAGGGGACTGACCTTATCGTCTTGCGTCAGACATCGACCTGAAAAACCGCGTCGATTATGGATTCACAGCAGCACTTTCAGGTCGGCGTAACTTACGAGCATCTCGCGGTCGGCCCCCTCTCCCTCGGGGAGAGGGCTGGGGTGAGGGGCTTTCAGGGATACTCAAGCACAGCCTTGATCTGCCGCAAATTACGCTCGATCCACCCGCGATCAATCGCCCCCCATTCGCGAATCCGATAGCGCCCCGCATGGTTGCGCGCGCCCTCTTCCTGCTCAAACTCACACACGATGTCCAGATCCGCCAACGCCGCAATCGTGTCCTGCGCCGTACACCGGGGCATGCCGGTCACTTCGGTCAGTGTCGGCACACTCGGCGCCAGACCGCTGTCGATCAGGTACGCCACATACAAGCGGCGGTAGAAACTGCTTTTGGTCTTGCTGACGTCCATCCCCACCTTCCTGGTTGCGTACTGTTAAGCCTGCATATCCCGCCAGGTCAGGTACACGCGCAGATCAAACTCGACCTGGTGATACCCCGGCAGCATGTGCTCGCACAATTTATAGAACGCCTTGTTGTGATCCGATTCCTTGAAGTGCGCCAGTTCATGCACCACGATCATTTTCAGAAAGTCCGGCGCGGCGTCCTTGAACAACGAGGCGATACGAATCTCTTTCTTGGCCTTGAGCTTGCCGCCCTGCACCCGTGACACCGTGGTGTGCAGACCGAGGGCGCGGTGGGTCAGGTCGAGGCGGTTGTCGAACAGCACCTTGTCGATGGCCGGCGCGTTGCGCAGGTATTCCTGCTTCAAGTCCAGCGCGTAGCTGTACAAGGCCTTGTCGCTCTGCACATCGTGGCGCCCCGAATAGCGTTGATTCAGGTATTCACCCAGACGCCCTTCGGCGATCAGTTGGCGCACCTGATCCTGCAATTGCGCGGGATAGGCCTGGAGGTACTTCAACACAGTCATGGACGAGCGACACGGTTCGAAAAAGGTGCGCCAGTGTAGCGAATTCAACCGGGCAGCGCGCTCCAGTCAAACGGTTCGGCGAAGCTCGCAGCGTCCTCGGCGATCAATGGCCGCGCCACGAGGAAGCCTTGCACGTACTCGCAGCCGTGGGCTTGCAGCCATTGGTATTGCTCAATGGTTTCGACACCTTCGGCGATCACCAGCAAGCCGTATTGTTTGCACAGACTGATGACCGTGCTGACCAGCGAGGCGTCGCGCCTGGAGTCAGGCAATCGCGCGATCAGATGACGATCAATTTTCAGCGTATCGAGTTCCAGATCGCGCAGATGCGCTAGCGAACAAGGTCCGGAACCGAAATCATCCAGCGCCACGCGCACGCCGAGGTTGCGCAGCAAACGCAACTGCTTGCGGGTCTCGTCGGGGTTTTGCATCAGCGCTTCTTCGGTGACCTCGACCTCCAGTTGCCGAGGTTGCAAGGCATGTCGCTCCATGACCTGGCGCAACTCGGTGACCAGATTCGGCAGGCTGAACTGGGTGTTGCTCAAACTCACGCCGAGCACCAGATCCTCGGCAAACAGGGTTTCCCAGGCTTTACGCTGACCGGCGCCGCGATGATAAATCCAGCTGCCGAGGCGACTGATCAACCGCGCTTCTTCCAGCAATGGCAGAAACAACCCCGGCGGCACATCGCCAACGCTCGGGTGTTGCCAGCGCAACAACGCTTCGAAGCCACGAATCTGGCCCGTGTCGATAGCCACTTGCGGTTGATAGACCAGATTGAAATCGCGATTCTCGATGGCGGCACGCACGCTCTCTTCGAGCATCAACCTCGAGCGCGCCCTACCGTTCATTTCATGATCATAAAAGCGATATTGCTGACGCCCGGCGCGTTTGGCTTCATACATGGCGATATCGGAGGCACGCAGCAATCCGTCAAGGTTTGAGCCGCAATCAGGATAAGTGGCGATACCGATGCTGGCGCCGAGGGCGATGTCCAACCCTTCGATCTGCTGACAGATCGACACTCGCTCGATGAGTTTTTCGGCAATCTTCGCCGCTTGCTCGGGGAACTCCAGATCCAGCAGCGCGGTGAATTCATCACCGCCCATGCGCGCGAGAATATCGAACGGCCGCAGGCAGGCCTTTAGTTGCTCGGAGACCCAGCGCAACACCCGATCGCCGGCATCGTGACCGAGGGAATCGTTGACCCGTTTAAAGCCGTCGAGATCCAGATACAGCAACACCCAACTGCTGTCGCTGCGCTCACCGCGCAGCAACAGGTTTTCAACAGTCTGGTAAAACCCGCGCCGGTTGAGCAACCCGGTCAGTGGATCGGTCACTGCTTGAAATTCGAGCTGCTGGTGCAAGTGCCGCACCACCGACATGTCCAGCACGGTCACCACCATCGCGTGTTGCTCGGCAGGCAACGCCGCACAGGACAGCGCGACCGGCACCTGCTGGCCGGGCGCAGTGCGTAGCAAGGCGTCGTGCAGCCTCAACGTCTCGCCACGCTTGTAGCTGGCATAAAACTCGGAATCAGCCCACAGCGGAATGTGCGGCTTCTGTAGAAAATCGAGAAACTCTTTACCTTCGAGCTCCTTCACCGGCGCATTCAGCAACCGCGAAATCGCCGGATTGGCAAAGCGGATCAAACCGTCCTCGCCCACCACCAGAATGCCTTCGGCGGCGTTGTCCAGCACCGAGGCATTGAAGGCACGCGCCACTTCCAGGTCATGACTCAGGCGCTGCAAGGCGCGGCGATTGCGCTGGTGTTCGAGCAACGCCTGCACCTTGGGCTTGAGGATCTGCGGGTCGAACGGTTTGAACAGGTAATCCACCGCGCCACTGGCATAGCCCTTGATCACGGCGTCCTGGGATTGTTCGTTGGCGGTCAGAAAGATGATCGGCGTCAGGCGCGTGCGCTGGCTACCACGCATCAATCGCGCCACTTCAAAGCCGTCCATGCCCGGCATCTGCACGTCCAGCAGCACCAGATCGACGTCGTGCGAGAGCAGAATATTGAGCGCTTCGAAGCCGGAGGCTGCGGTGAGGACGTGCCAATCCTGACGCTGCAGCAACGCGCGCATGCTGATCAGATTTTCAGGGTAATCATCAACGATCAAAAGGACAGAGCTGCCTTCACCTGGCGGGGGTTGCGCGCATTCCATGCTGCTTCTCTTGTCGGGACTTTCGGTCGGTTTCCGGTAAAAACCGCACACATACTGAGGCTTCACTCTAGTACTGGATCCAAGAAAGCAGAAGCTGTCATCAGGCCATCATTTAACCAAAGCGTGAATTTGCCGACTAACGGTCACCGCTGAAGCCCCCGGAAACCGGCAGAGATGGCATTTCGACAGGATATTGACGTCAATCATCTGCCAAACGGGCATTAACAAAAAATCCCTCTACGCTTATAAAGGCCGCCCCAAAACGTGCGGGCTAGAGCTTCTGGCACGTGCGTGCAGTGAAACTTGAGTGGAAGAACCGACATGATCGATCTCGCAACCTGGAACCTCAGCGTTCCCGTTGGCAGCCCGCCATACACCGTCGAAACCTCCAAACTGGTGAACGGCTTCAAAGATCAATACTTCCATTCCGACACCGGCACCTTGTTCTTCTGGTCACCGGTTACCGGGTCAAAAACCGAAAACGCCATTTATCCGCGCACTGAACTGCGCGAGACCTACAGCAACGGCACTTTGCGCAACTGGTACTACCCGGATGCCGACAACCTGCTGCGAGCGACCCTTACGGTTAACAAAGTGCCGAGTTCAGGCAAGATCGTCATCGGCCAGATTCACGCTTATGAAAGCCAGAAGCCGATGGTCAAACTTGAATATCAGTACAAGGCAAAAACCGAGACCGGCAACCTGGTGATCAAGGTGCGCATGCACCCGGACGAGGATGAGAGCCGGGTTATCACCCTGGCGACCGGGATCAAACTGGATCGCGAATTCAACTACCTTATCCACCTCAGCCCCGGCGGCGCGTTGGGTGTGAGTGCGGCGGGGTATCAGTGGGACTCACAGATCAGCGCGACTTGGCGCAACAAGCCGTTGTATTTCAAGGCTGGGGTTTATGTGCAGGACAACACCGGGTATACGAGCGAAGGTGGGCAGGTGACGTTCAGTAAGCTGGATATTGATCATGACAAGTAGTGGTCACACGAAAAACAATAGCTTTTTTTGAAACAATTAAACAAGTGCAGGTGGCGAAACAGCTTACATCTTCGCCACCTCATTTATTATCTACTCACGATAAAACTATATACAATAAGAGCCACACCGATTGCCCTGAGCAAAATAACTAGCTCTTTTCCCCTTTGAAGGTAAAGTTCCCTTTAACAATCTCTACTTCTCGGTCAGTCGTAAAAAGAAAGCTCCCCTCTGGATATTCGCCGTTTTTTTCCAAAAACAACTTTCCATGACGGTATTCCACCTGTCCTTGCCCCGGGAAATCCGTGCCAGCGAAAATTTTGTCTTTATTAAAAACAATGTTGTGCACACCTACAGGCATCATTCGATCAAA
Organism: Pseudomonas sp. AIG; assembly: GCF_977020205.1. Lineage (NCBI taxonomy): Bacteria > Pseudomonadati > Pseudomonadota > Gammaproteobacteria > Pseudomonadales > Pseudomonadaceae > Pseudomonas > Pseudomonas sp. AIG. The sequence continues at coordinate 6,095 of NZ_CDROCK010000068.1, forward strand.
TCCCAACCTCACATAGTATTGACTGTAAGCTTCTTGCCCCTGTGCTTTAAAATAAAAATAGTCATCATCAACTTGTCTGTAAGGTCGGCTTTCATAGCTAATAGGGCCGCTTCCAATGTCCAGCGTAACGTCTACCCGTCCAAAATCATTCATTTTTGGAATTTTATCAAGATCTACCGCTTTTATACTGTCCATACCTTATCACTCCAAAATCAATTGAAGCGCCACAGTAAGAAAATAACCTTCCCTTTCCAACTGTAATTTCTGACAGGTTTTTATAACTTTTAGAAATCAAAAAAATCTCAATAACACGTAACAGGCAGAAACTACCAAAAAATCCATACGAACCAAATATTTATTCCAATTCAATCTAAACAACTGTCAATCTTGACAGTAGGCGACTGAAAACCACGCGGATAACGTTGACTGACACACAATTATCCAGGAAGCCCCACCTATGTCTGGCCCACTTGGAAGTTTCTGCAACGACGACAACAGCTTTTGCATAGACATTACCCATGCAAACGCAAACAACGGTCAGTTGTGGGGCACGCTGAAAGATAACGCTCAGAGCTACCCGATTGCCGGGTCTTATTACCACCGAGACAGTACCTACACCGACGTTTGGTTCATCACCGACATCGCCGATGCAAAAGACAGCTGGCAAGGAGAAATGGACTGTTTGAGAGGTTACCCGACACTCAGCGCCATCCGCGCTCATGCCACGGGAGGCGGGCGCCATGCCCTGACCGGTTATCACTTGAAAGAGAAGCCTCTTCCCCAGTCAATTCAATGCGCTGATTCAAGTGCGGAGGCACCGCTTTACGGTGGATTATTCGTTCAGTTGAAGCGCTGGATGCTCGGTTGACCTGCTTTAAATCCAGCCTTTTAAACAGCGGTGTTTAGATCTGTCAGCAGTTACTTCCGGATGCCTACAACAGCTTGCGCCGTTGCCTACCACTACGCCAGAATCCGCCGGCTTGTGCGCCTGGCGGGCCATCGGTAACTTGATTCGCGTCACTGATTTCCAGTGATCGGGTTTAGTAGCCCGTGGTTACGCGATGCGCATTGGCACCATCATTCGGGCATAACCCGCGCTTGATGGTAGCTGTACGCAGGGCGCCTTCGGGTGCGCCGGTCGCGTCTCCCCGGTCTACTAACCTGCGTTCAGCTGCCACCCTCTTCGTTTAGTAGCGATCCGGTGTCGGCTCCATTTACCGGAGACGAAACATGATCAAATCAACGCCACACCCGCCAGAAACAGATCCCGCATCGCCCTACGAATCCCTTGATTCCAAAAAACTCAACGACGCCGCCGAACGCGCCCTCGACCATTACCTCAAACCGTCCGCCTTCATCATGGCCAGCACGCATAAACCCGAACCCATGTACCTCGCCAACCCGAAGTACAACACCGAATCCTTGCTGGCCAACGCCAGCGAAACCCTGGGTTCAGCCAGCGAAATGCTCAACAACTTCGCCGCCGTGCTCGACACCTCACACCGCAAGACTGCACTGGGCATTGCGCAAGTCGTCATGCTTGGAGAACTGGCGGTGAATCAGGCACTGGATCATGTCGAACTGAAGGAATAACCGCCCACAAAAAACCCGCCTCGCGGCGGGCTCCTGAATAGCAATAAGCGCAAAAGCGTAGCTAACCGTTGCTATCTCCCAATACAGGCTTACGCTTCAATCCCGACCCAACCGAGTCATTCAAGGCAACTGCACGCCCGGCATCCCATTCGCGTTGCATCCCCACAAACAATTCAGCATTCACTCGCGACCGATGAGCAGTCAGTGCCTGACTCATTGCCTCAGCTATCCGCTCAATGATCAATGCCGGCCTATCCACCGCGCAGTGTTTGCGACCGAACTCGATCAGTTGCTGGCGATCCGGGTAATCTTTGGTTTTATTCATTTTGATTGCCAGGGTACGGTCAACCAGTGACCGCCCGGACTTCGGGTTGTAGTTTTCATAGACCGTGGTGGTCGTAACATCGTAAATCGGGGCTAACTGCACGGTTTCCGGAGCCGCGGGCTGCGTGTATATCACGCCGAAGTTCTTCAAATGTGCATCGCCATTGCGCACCATCACCGAAAGGCAGACTGACGAAAAGTATCGCTCCAGCTCCCGTATCGGATCGGCATGGCGACATACCTGGCGGATGACAGCCGCGAGGGTTTCATAGCTCTGCGAATACTTGTAATTGTCGTGAGGATCTTTGTTCAGACCCAACAGTACCGCCATGTCTTCGAAGCCGAGCCGGCCGGACGCCGTCAGGTCAAACCGCTCCATGACAAACAGCTCACCGCTCTCGGAAAGCCAGAACGGTGGCGTTTCCAATCCTGCCAGCCTCGCCGCCTCCAGACACAGAAACTCATTCTGGGCCAAGTGTTCATATTCCTCGGCTCCTGATTTGACGATAAGATCGGAGCTGAGCATGGTTTTTCGGTTACCGGTCAGCTTGTCCAGGTCAGGCACCAGCACCTTGGGTTGCACACCGGAAATACCCGATTCGAAGTAGGTTTCAACCAGAAAGTTGAAAACACCCTGAGAGGCGTCGGCAGACAGAATGTCTTGTAAACCGACTTGGGCACGCACGGCGCTAGGTGGCTCAGTCGGATTTTCATAGGTGAGGCGACCAATCTGATTGCCGCCAATGACCGAAAGCAGGCGCACTTCATCGACCTGCATATGCTTGGCCATCCGACGTTTGATCTGATCGGCCAGAAAACCTTCCGGCACATTCATATCGAAGATCGGGTGCAACACATTGCTCACCGCGGGTGTCGGGTCATAAGGCATGACCAATGAGACTTCCCTGAATGCTTCTGCCGTCTGGTAGGCAAACGAGAACTGCGAACCTTTGGATAGCTCGCCCGCGCAGCCTTGCGGCGTCATGACGTTGAGCCGCTTGACCTTATTCATCATGCTCTACCAGATCGGCAAGCGACTTGAGATCGATTCGGTTGTCGACAATTTCGAGCGCCATGCCCAACGCGGCAATCACCCGGAACACGGTATAAAAAGCGACGTTTTCACCGGCCTCAAGATCGATAATGGTCTTGCGACTGCATTTGGCCTTGTGCGCCAACATTAGCTGGCTGTAGCCCTTGGCTTTCCGCAGCTGACGAATGCGTTCGGCGAAAATCGAAGGATTATTCAGGATCAAAATGTCACCTATATGGGACTTTAAACTGATAAAAATCATTAAAGTTCACTATAGGTGACATTTCAAGTGCGGATTTCCAAGTATCGCTACCAAAAATTTCACCCACAAAAAACCCGCCTCACCGGCGGGTTTCTTATCGAAGCAGTTTAACGCTCAGGCTTAGTTAACCTTAGCGTTCAACTCACCTTTCAGATAACGCTGATACATCGCTTCCAGCGAGATCGGTTTGATCTTCGAAGCATTGCCCGCAGTACCGAACGCTTCATAACGAGCGATACACACATCACGCATCGCAGTTACGGTCGCGCCGAAGAATTTACGTGGGTCGAATTCGCTCGGGTTGGTGGCCATCAGGCGACGCATGGCGCCGGTGGATGCCAGACGCAGGTCGGTGTCGATGTTGACCTTGCGCACGCCGTACTTGATGCCTTCGACGATTTCTTCAACCGGTACGCCGTAGGTTTCTTTGATGTCGCCGCCGTACTGGTTGATGATCGCCAGCCACTCTTGTGGCACCGACGAGGAACCGTGCATCACCAAGTGGGTGTTCGGGATGCGTTTGTGGATTTCCTTGATACGGTCGATCGCCAGCACGTCGCCAGTAGGTGGCTTGGTGAACTTGTAGGCGCCGTGGCTGGTGCCGATGGCGATGGCCAGGGCATCGACCTGGGTGCGTTTGACGAAGTCAGCGGCTTCTTCCGGGTCGGTCAGCATTTGGCTGTGATCCAGAACGCCTTCGGCGCCGATACCGTCTTCTTCACCGGCCATGCCGGTTTCCAGCGAACCCAGGCAGCCCAGCTCGCCTTCTACCGAAACGCCGCAGGCGTGAGCCATGGCCACGGTTTGTTGGGTAACGCGGACGTTGTAGTCGTAGTCGGTCGGGGTCTTACCGTCTTCGCCCAGCGAGCCGTCCATCATTACCGAGCTGAAGCCCAGTTGGATCGAACGCTGGCAGACGTCAGGGCTGGTGCCGTGGTCCTGGTGCATGCACACCGGGATGTGCGGGAACTCTTCGATCGCGGCCAGGATCAGGTGACGCAGGAATGGCGCACCGGCGTATTTGCGAGCGCCGGCCGAAGCCTGAACGATCACCGGGGAGTCAGTCTTGTCAGCGGCTTCCATGATGGCGCGCATCTGCTCAAGGTTGTTGACGTTGAAAGCTGGAACGCCGTAGCCGAATTCGGCTGCGTGGTCCAACATCTGGCGCATGCTGATAAGTGCCATTGTGTGTGTCTCTCCCGGTTGAGGGTCGTTAATCGTGCCAGCCTGCCGGAGCGGCGGCGGCTATTCAAGTGATTGCAGATCGGGGGTTGAGGCCCGGTCTGGTGATTCGATAAAGCCAATTCTTCAGAACTGCGCAGAACCCTTGTAGGAGTGAGCCTGCTCGCGATAGCGGCCTGACAGTCGCTGCAGTACTGACTGCAGAATTGCTATCGCGAGCAGGCTCACTCCTACATTGGGCCTGCGGTGTTGCAATTATTCAGCTTTGCAGCCGCGGCCGATCAGGTCATTGGTGGCGACCCAGTACACCAGGCCTTCCTCACCCTTGACGTGAAACGCCAGCATGCCGTCGCTGTACAGCGTGCCCGAGGCGCCCGGCTCTTCTTTCAGGCGATAGACCTGATCACCGCCACCCAGTCGAACGTCGACTTCCTTCTGGCCGGCATCGGCGTAGCGCCACAGCACTTTGGCCTGGCTGTCGCAGGTCCAGGTCGTCCAGTTGTCCGCCGGGGCAGACGACTGAAACAGGTTCAACTGCGCGCAACCGCCCAACAATGCCAACGCCGCAATGGCGATCAAGCCTTTCATCCGTGTTCCTCGACTGACGGCGCACGCCGTCAGTCCTGAGTTAAAGAGTCAGACCCGTCAAGGACAACCATGTTCCTTGGCCGGGGTTTGCGTCTCGTATTTGTCCAGGCCGTCCGGCCCGGATCGCTTGTTCAGCACCGGGTTGGTTTCGGCCTGCCAGTCGGACTGATAACAGCCCTTCTGCGACTCGCTCGGCGCCGGCGTGGCTTCGGCCTTCGGGTTACTCCCGCAGGCCGCCAGCGTACCGGTCAGCAACAACAGTGCTAACGACTTGACCATGTAAACACTCCTTTGCCTGGCCAAACGGGCGGCCTCAGGCCTTGGCCCGGCTTTCCAGGACTTCAACGGCTGGCAGCACTTTGCCCTCGACGAATTCGAGGAACGCGCCACCACCGGTGGAAATGTAGGAGATTTGCTCAGCGACGCCATATTTATCAATGGCGGCCAGGGTGTCGCCACCGCCAGCAATGGAGAACGCCGAGCTTTCAGCGATGGCCTGAGCCAGCACTTTGGTGCCGTTGCCGAACTGGTCGAACTCGAACACGCCGACCGGGCCGTTCCACAGAATGGTTTTCGACGATTTCAGCAGTTCGGCGAAGTTGGCTGCAGTTTGCGGGCCGATGTCCAGAATCATGTCGTCCGCCGCGACGTCAGCGATCAGCTTGACGGTGGCTTCAGCGGTTTCAGCGAATTCTTTGGCAACCACCACGTCAACCGGCAGCGGCACGCTGACTTTCGCAGCGATGGCACGCGCGGTGTCGAGCAGGTCCGGTTCGTACAGCGACTTGCCAACCGGGTGACCGGCGGCCGCGAGGAAGGTGTTGGCGATGCCGCCGCCGACGATCAATTGGTTGCAGATCTGACTCAGGCTGTTCAGCACGTCCAGTTTGGTCGACACCTTAGAGCCGGCAACGATGGCTGCCATTGGCTGAGCCGGTGCGCCCAGCGCTTTGCCCAGTGCATCCAGTTCAGCGGCCAGCAGTGGACCAGCGGCCGCGACTTTGGCGAACTTGGCCACGCCGTGGGTCGAACCTTCGGCGCGGTGGGCGGTGCCAAAGGCGTCCATCACGAACACGTCGCACAGCGCGGCGTATTGCTGGGCCAGTTCGTCAGCGTTCTTTTTCTCGCCTTTGTTGAAGCGCACGTTTTCGAACAGCACGATGTCGCCGGCCTTGACGTCAACGCCGCCCAGGTAATCAGCCACCAGCGGCACTTCGCGGCCCAAGGCCTTGCTCAGGTAGTCGGCGACAGGCTTGAGGCTGTTCTCGGCGGAGAATTCGCCTTCGGTCGGACGGCCAAGGTGCGAGCAGACCATCACCGCCGCGCCTTTTTCCAGGGCCAGCTTGATGGTCGGCAGCGAAGCCAGGATACGCGCATCGCTGGTGACAACACCGTCCTTGACTGGGACGTTGAGGTCTTCGCGGATCAATACGCGCTTACCTTGCAGATCGAGGTCGGACATCTTCAACACGGTCATGGGTCGCACTTCCTACGGTTTTTTTGAAGTTGCTGTTTGCAGATAGTGTTCTGCAACGTCCAGCATTCGGTTGGCAAAACCCCATTCGTTGTCGAACCAGGCCAGGATGTTCACCAGCTTGGGGCCGGAAACACGGGTCTGACTGGCATCGACGATGGCCGAATGTGGGTCATGGTTGAAATCACAACTGGCGTGCGGCAGCTCGGTATAGGCGAGCAGACCTTTGAGCGGGCCATTGGTGGCGGCTTCGCGCAGGATCCGGTTGACCTCATTGGCGTCGGTCGCCGTGGCGGTCTGCATCGTGATGTCGAGGCAGGACACGTTGACCGTCGGCACGCGTACGGCTTTGGCCTGAATTCGCCCGGCAAGTTCCGGCAGCAGACGCTCGATACCGCGCGCCAGACCAGTGGACACCGGGATCACCGACTGGAACGCCGAACGGGTGCGGCGCAGGTCTTCGTGGTGATAAGCGTCGATCACCGGTTGATCGTTCATCGCCGAGTGAATGGTGGTGATCGACACGTAATCGAGGCCGATCGCCTTGTCGAGCAGGCGCAACAGCGGCACGCCGCAGTTGGTGGTGCAGGAGGCGTTGGACACCAGCAGTTCGTCGCCGGTCAGGCAATCCTGATTGACGCCGTAAACGATGGTGGCGTCGACATCCGCCTCGCTGGCCATCGGCTGCGAGAACAACACGCGTGGCGCGCCGGCGTCGAGAAAGCGCTGGCCGTCTTCACGGGTGTTATAGGCACCGGAACACTCAAGCACCAGATCGACGCCCAGCGACGCCCAATCGATGCCTTCGGGGGTGGCACTGCGCAGGACCTTCACGCAGTCGCCATTAATATAGAGACAATCGCCTTCTACTCGCACTTCGCCCGGAAAGCGGCCGTGGGTGGAGTCGAAGCGTGTCAGGTATTCGATGCTGGCCATGTCCGCCAGATCGTTGATCGCGACAATTTCAAACCCGGCTTTCTCGCCTCGCTCAAACAACGCACGCAAGACGCAACGACCAATCCGGCCGTAGCCGTTGAGTGCAACTTTGTAAGGACGCGGTTGAGGCATGGGGTTCTCGATAGTATTCGCTAACAACACAACCCCATGTAGGAGCTGCCGAAGGCTGCGATCTTTTGATCCTGTTTTTTAAGATCAAGATCAAAAGATCGCAGCCTTCGGCAGCTCCTACAGGGGAACGCGGCAGCCGGGGCCACCGCATTCATGCTGCTTAGTCTTCCAGCAGTTCTTCAGCCTGACCCAGGATGTTTTCCAGGGTGAAGCCGAACTCTTCGAACAGTGCCGAAGCCGGAGCCGATTCGCCGTAAGTGGTCATGCCGATCACGCGACCTTCCAGACCCACGTACTTGAACCAGAAGTCGGCGTGAGCCGCTTCGATGGCAATACGCGCGCTCACCTGCAACGGCAGCACGGCTTGCTTGTAGCCAGCGTCCTGAGCATCGAACACGCTGGTGCAAGGCATGGAAACCACACGCACCTTGCGACCTTGCTCGGTCAGTTTGTCGTAAGCCTGAACCGCCAGCCCCACTTCCGAACCGGTCGAAATCAGGATCAGCTCAGGCTCGCCTGCGCAGTCCTTGAGCACGTAACCACCACGGCTAATGTCGGCAATCTGGCCAGCATCGCGTTCCTGGTGTTGCAGGTTCTGACGCGAGAAGATCAGCGCCGAAGGGCCGTCCTTACGCTCCAGAGCGTTTTTCCAGGCCACGGCCGATTCAACGGCATCGGCTGGACGCCAGGTGTCGAGGTTCGGTGTGGTACGCAGGCTGGTCAGCTGCTCGATCGGCTGGTGCGTCGGGCCGTCTTCGCCCAGACCGATGGAGTCGTGGGTGTAGACGTGGATCACTTGCTTCTTCATCAGCGCCGACATGCGCACGGCGTTGCGGGCGTATTCCATGAACATCAGGAAGGTCGCGCCGTAAGGCACCAGGCCGCCGTGCAGGGTCACGCCGTTCATGATTGCGGTCATGCCGAATTCGCGCACGCCGTAGTACATGTAGTTGCCGCTGGCATCTTCAGCGCTGACGCCTTTGCAACCTTTCCACAGGGTCAGGTTGGAACCGGCGAGGTCAGCGGAGCCGCCGAGCAGTTCCGGCAGCAACGGGCCGAACGCGTTCAGGGTGTTCTGGCTGGCTTTACGGCTGGCGATGGTTTCGCCTTTGGCCGCGACTTCAGCGATGTAAGCCGAAGCTTTTTCCGAGAAGTCGGCCGGCAGTTCGCCGCTCAGGCGACGCACCAGTTCGTTGGCTTCGGTCGGGAACGCGGCGGAGTAGGCAGCGAAACGCTGATCCCACTCGGCTTCAGCGGCGCGACCTTTTTCCTTGGCGTCCCACTCGGCATAGATGTCAGCCGGGATTTCGAACGGGCCGTGGTTCCAGTTCAGCGCCTTACGGGTCAGAGCGATTTCCGCGTCACCCAGTGGGGCGCCGTGGCAGTCTTCTTTGCCCTGCTTGTTCGGCGAGCCGAAACCGATGGTGGTCTTGCAGCAGATCAGCGTTGGCAGCGGGCTCTTGCGCGCGGTCTCGATGGCGGTCTTGATCTCTTCCGGATCGTGACCGTCAACGTTGCGGATCACTTGCCAGTTGTAGGCTTCGAAACGCTTCGGCGTGTCATCGGTGAACCAGCCTTCGACTTCGCCGTCGATGGAGATACCGTTGTCATCGTAGAAAGCGATCAGCTTGCCCAGACCCAAAGTACCAGCCAGGGAAGCGACTTCGTGGGAAATGCCTTCCATCATGCAGCCATCACCCAGGAACACGTAGGTGTGGTGGTCGACGATGTTGTGGTTCGGACGGTTGAACTGCGCCGCCAGGACTTTTTCAGCCAGGGCGAAACCGACGGCGTTGGCCAGACCCTGACCCAGTGGGCCGGTGGTGGTTTCAACGCCCGGGGTGTAACCGAATTCAGGGTGACCTGGGGTGCGGCTGTGCAGTTGACGGAACTGCTTGAGGTCTTCGATCGACAGGTCGTAACCGGTCAGGTGCAGCAGCGAGTAGATCAACATCGAGCCATGGCCGTTGGACAGCACGAAGCGGTCACGGTCGGCGAACGATGGATTGCTCGGGTTGTGCTTGAGGTAGTCGCGCCAAAGCACTTCGGCAATATCTGCCATACCCATTGGGGCACCGGGATGGCCGCTGTTGGCTTTTTGCACGGCATCCATGCTGAGGGCACGAATGGCGTTGGCACGCTCACGACGGCTAGGCATCGCTGATCTCCTGGGTTCTGGTAAGTCGAAACGGAAAAAAGGAGGGCATTTTCCCTCACCGGAGCGCCTCGGGGCAATGACAGATAGTCATCCACGGACGTTTTTCCCATGGTTAGCGGCGGTTTCTGTTGGTGAAACCTTTCCGCTGCTCGTTTGTAGAGTTAACCGTTTCGGGAGAAGTGCCATTTATCGAGCAATATCAAAACTTTTTGATATTGCCCTTGCGATGAATTCCCCCCGTCTCTAGACTGCGGCCCTATGAATTTACGCGTGCCTTCCATTCGCCATGACGATTGCGACGAGCTGGCGGCCCTGTGCAAGGCCGGCGGCGATCCGTTGCGGCTGAATGTCTTGCGCGCGCTGGCCAACGATTCATTTGGTGTATTGGAGCTGGCGCAAATTTTTGGCATGGGTCAGTCGGGCATGAGTCATCACCTCAAGGTACTGGCACAAGCCGACCTGGTGGCGACCCGCCGCGAAGGCAACGCGATTTTCTATCGCCGCGCCCTGCCCCACACCGAACTGCTCGGCGGCAAACTGCACGCGGCATTGTTAGAAGAAGTCGACAATCTGGATCTGCCTGACGACGTGCAAGCGCGCATCGAGCAGGTTCACGGCCAACGTGCCGCCGCCAGTCAGGACTTTTTCGCCCGGGTGGCGGAGAAATTCCGTGCTCAGCAAGACTTGATCGCAGGCCTGCCGCAGTACCGTGACAGCGTGCTGGCCCTGCTCGACAAACTGAACTTCGATGATGCTGCCACGGCCATTGAAGTCGGCCCCGGCGATGGTGCATTTCTGCCGGAACTGGCGCGTCGCTTCGGCAGCGTCACCGCGCTGGACAACAGCCCGGCGATGCTCGAACTGGCGCGTCAGGTTTGCGAACGTGAACAGCTGGCTAACGTCAGCCTGCAATTGGCCGATGCATTGAATGGCACCAGCCTTCAGGCCGATTGCGTGGTGTTGAACATGGTGTTGCACCATTTCGCCGCGCCGGCCGATGCGCTCAAGCACATGGCCGGCCTGCTGCAACCGGGCGGTAGTCTGCTCGTGACAGAGTTATGTAGCCACAACCAGAGTTGGGCCAGGGAGGCCTGCGGTGATCTGTGGTTGGGGTTTGAACAGGACGATTTGGCCCGTTGGGCCACCGCTGCGGGACTCGTTCCCGGGGAAAGCCTCTATGTGGGCTTACGTAATGGTTTCCAGATCCAGGTCCGCCATTTTCAGCGACCGACTGGCGACACTCACCATCGGTAAATTCAGGAAAACATCGAGATGAGCGAATACTCCCTCTTCACCTCCGAGTCCGTGTCCGAAGGGCATCCGGACAAAATCGCCGACCAGATTTCCGATGCGGTGCTGGACGCCATCATTACCCAGGACAAACACGCACGCGTTGCCGTGGAAACTCTGGTCAAGACTGGCGTGGCTATCGTTGCCGGTGAAGTCACCACCAGCGCCTGGGTCGATCTGGAAGAGATCGTGCGTAACGTGATTCTCGACATCGGCTATAACAGCTCCGACGTCGGCTTCGACGGCGCGACCTGTGGCGTGATGAACATCATCGGCAAGCAATCCCCGGACATCAACCAGGGTGTTGACCGTGCCAAGCCTGAAGATCAGGGCGCCGGCGACCAGGGCCTGATGTTCGGCTACGCCAGCAACGAAACCGACGTTTTGATGCCAGCCCCGATCACCTTCTCGCACCAGTTGGTACAGCGCCAGGCCGAAGCCCGTAAATCGGGCCTGCTGCCTTGGCTGCGTCCGGACGCCAAGTCGCAAGTGACTTGCCGTTACGAAGGCGGCAAGGTTGTCGGTATCGACGCCGTGGTTCTGTCGACCCAGCACAACCCTGAAGTGTCGTACAAAGACCTGCGCGAAGGCGTGATGGAGCTGATCGTCAAGCACGTGCTGCCTGCCGAACTGCTGAGCAAAGACACCCAGTTCCACATCAACCCGACCGGCCAGTTCATCATTGGTGGCCCGGTAGGTGACTGCGGTCTGACCGGTCGCAAGATCATCGTCGACAGCTACGGCGGCATGGCCCGTCACGGCGGCGGCGCGTTCTCCGGTAAAGACCCATCGAAGGTTGACCGTTCGGCTGCCTACGCTGGCCGTTACGTTGCCAAGAACATCGTCGCTGCCGGCCTGGCCGAGCGTTGCGAGATTCAGGTTTCCTATGCGATCGGCGTGGCTCAGCCAACTTCGATCTCGCTGAACACCTTCGGCACCGGCAAGATCAGCGATGACAAGATCGTCAAACTGGTACGTGACGTGTTCGACCTGCGTCCATACGCGATCACCACCATGCTCGATCTGCTGCACCCGATGTACCAGGAAACTGCAGCCTACGGCCACTTCGGTCGCACGCCAGAGACCAAGACCGTTGGCGAAGACACCTTCACCACGTTCACCTGGGAAAAAACCGACCGCGCCGACGCCCTGCGTTCCGCTGCGGGTCTGTAAGAACTTCCCGGCTGCACAAAAAGCCCCGCACGGCTCACGCCCTGCGGGGCTTTTTCATGCCTCGAAAAGATCAAAAGATCGCAGCCTTCGGCAGCTCCTACAAGTGAAACGCTCGCCTCCTGTAGGAGCTGCCGAAGGCTGCGATCTTTTGATCTTCATAACTGAAACACGATGCAAAACACCCACCCGTTGCTGCTCTGAATCCTGACTAATCTTCAAGCATTCCCCTGAGCAAGGACGCTCAACATGCTTGCCACGCTGCGCCTTTTTTCAATTCTTCTGCTGAGCTTCACCCACCTGATCGCTTACGCCGCTTGCCCTGACTGGCCTGTCCCCACCGCGCAAAACGAAATCACCGCCCTGCAAAAACAGATAGACCAATGGGACGACGCCTACCACCGCGAAGGCCGCTCACTGATTGCCGATGAACTCTACGACCAATCCCTTGCGCAACTGAACGAGTGGCGAGCGTGTTTCAAAGTGCCCTCGCCACCCGATCCTTTGCGCACAGTTTCAGGCTCAAACGCGCACCCCATCGCCCATACCGGCCTGGATAAACTGCATAAAACCGAGGCCGTGGAAACGTGGCTACGCGATCGCCAGGATGTCTGGATACAACCCAAAGTGGACGGCGTTGCAGTGACGCTGATTTATCGCGCCGGCGTTTTGCAACAGGTCATCAGTCGCGGTGACGGGGTTCGTGGGCAAGACTGGACGCCATCAGCGCAGAAGATCGGCGCCATTCCTCAACGCCTGACACAACCGCTGGATATGCTGGTGCAGGGCGAACTCTATTGGCGCTTGAACGAGCACGTGCAAGCTCGATCCGGCAGCGTTAACGCTCGCTCCACCGTCGCGGGACTGATGGGACGCAAAACCCTGGATGCCGAGCAAGCCGCCGGTATCGGACTGTTCGTCTGGGACTGGCCACAAGGCCCAGCGCAATTGCCCGAGCGAGTCGCCACGTTGGCGACGCTGGGTTTCGCCACGATTGAACCGTACAGTCATCCTGTCGCCGACGTTACTGCCGCACAGAAATGGCGCGATCACTGGTATCGCTCACCCCTGCCCTTTGCCACTGACGGCGTGGTACTGCGCCAGAGCCAACGACCACCCGCCGAGCGCTGGCAGGCTCGCGCTCCGTATTGGGCAGTTGCGTGGAAGTATCCTTTTGCTCAAGCGCTGGCCGAAGTGCGCAAGGTCAACTTCAAGATCGGGCGCACCGGGCGTATCACGCCAGTACTCGAGCTCAAACCCGTCATGCTCGATGACCGGGAAATCAAACGGGTCAGCGCCAGCTCCTTCAAACGCTGGCAAGACCTGGATATCCGTCCCGGCGACCAAGTGGCAATCAGCCTCGCCGGCCTGACCATTCCACGGCTCGACAGCGTGGTGCTGCGCGCCGCCGAACGCACAGACCTCAACATCCCCAACGCCGACGACTTCCACGCATTGAGTTGCTGGCAACCCTCGCCCGGCTGCGAAAGCCAGTTTCTCGCACGCCTGACCTGGCTCAGTGGCAAAAACGGCCTGGCGATGCAACATGTCGGTCGCGGCACCTGGGAGAAACTTCTCGAAACACGCCGTGTGAACAACCTGCTGGATTGGTTGACCCTCGACGCGCCAGAGCTTGCTAACATTGCCGGCTTCGGCGAGCGCAGCAGCGAACGCCTGATGAACAGCTTTCACAGCGCCCGCCAACGGCCCTTCGCCAAGTGGCTCAAAGCCTTGGGCTTGCCGCCAACGGGTCAGGCAACACTCACTGATTCCTGGCAGGCGCTGGCACAACGCAACACCGAACAATGGCAGGCAGAAACCGGTATCGGCCCGGGACGCGCAGCGCAATTGAGCGCATTCTTTCGCGACCCGCAGGTACTGGCCTTGAGCGAAACCTTACATGCCGCCGGAATCGACGGTTTCTGACTACGCAATCCCGGCGCGCCGGGAACCCATCGGTAGCCCAAGCGCTCCAACAGCGCAGTGCCTGACCGACCCGATTGCCTTTGCACATGGAGCTTTTATGAAATTTCTTGCACCGCTCGCCATGCTCACCCTCTGCGGCATGATGGCCGCGCCCGTCATGGCCGACGAAGACGCCCCGGGCCTGACCGGTTGCGCTGCGAAAAAGCAGGGCATCATGAACCAGATCGAACAGGCCAAAACGCGCGGCAATGCCGATCAGCAGGCCGGCCTGCAAACGGCTCTGGATGAAGTGACAAAAAACTGCACCGACGCGGGCCTGAAGAAAGAACGCGAGAACAAAGTGCTCGAAGCCAAGCACGAAGTGAGCAAGCGTCAGGCTGATCTCGACAAAGCCATGAAAAAAGGCGATCCGGAGAAGATCAACAAGCGCAAAGACAAGCTGGCTGAGTCGCGCAAAGAACTGCAAGACGCGCTGGACGAGATCGATAAGTAAAAATCAAAAGATCGCAGCCTGCTGCAGCCCCTACCCTGATCAATGCAGGAGCTACTGCAGGCTGCGATCTTTTAACTATCAATGATCGCGAAACTGTTTATGGCAAGCACTGCAGGCATCTTCAACTTTCTGCACCGCCGGCCCGAGATTGCTGGCCTTGTACGGCTGAACCTGACTGGCAATCACCAATTCACCGGTGGCCGCTTCAAGGTTGCGGGCCATTTCCTGAAAACGGGCCTGCTGCTTCCAGACATCGTCCTTGGCGCTGGTGTGATCTTCTTCACGCACCTGCGGAAAATGCTTCCACGGTTCATGGGACAACGCATCGAGTTTCACCGCGCCTTCAGCGAACTTCGGCCCGTCGAACGGAATGCGTCCACGCAACATGCCGCCCAGGTCTTCGCCGGTCTTGAGCATCTGTTTGAAGATCGCCTTGCGCTGGCCCAGCGGAGAATTCGGATCGACACCGCCACAGGCGGACAAGGTCAGACAGGCCAGCAATACAACAGAAATGCTTTTAAGAGTCATGGTGGCTTCAGGTCACGGAATTCGGCGGCCAGTATCCTCGCGTCACCGCCAAACACCAATAGCCCTATTAAAAATACGGGTTGTTCGAGCGCATGGAGCACGCGGGCAACCGACACAGGAATCACTCCATGAACAGCCGCCTCAAGGCCTGGCATCACCCGTTGATCACCACCCTGCCACTGTTGGCGATTCTCGCCGGCTGCACCGGTGGTGACACCGCCAAGCCAAAAACCCACGCATTGGCCACTTACTCCAGCGCCACCTGGGAAGCACTGCCGGCAGTCTCCGACAGTGATCTGGTCGCTGGTTTCGGTTCGTGGCGCAGCGCCTGCACCCGACTCAAGGCTGATGCGGCCTGGGGCGCTACCTGCGCAGCGGCGGCCAATGTGCCGCAGAGCGCCGCAGAGATTCGTGCATTCCTCAAACAGAATCTCGATGTCTATGGCCTGCGCGCTGAAAACGACAACCCCAACGGTTTGATCACCGGCTACTACGAACCGGTCTACCCCGGCAGCCTGACACCCACCGACGCGGCCAATGTGCCGGTGTATGGCGTACCGGAAGACATGATCATCGTCTCGCTGGACAGTATTTATCCTGAACTCAAAGGCAAGCGCCTGCGCGGTCGCCTTGAGGGCCGGGTACTCAAACCCTACGACGATGCCGCGACCATCGAAGCCAAAGGTGTGAAAGCGCCTGTGGTGGCTTATCTGACCGACCCGATGAACCTGCAATTCCTGCAGATCCAGGGTTCCGGGCGCATTCAGACCGAGGACGGCAAACAGCTGCGCATTGCCTACGCCGATCAAAACGGCCATCCGTACCGACCGATCGGTCGCTGGCTGGTCGAGCAAGGTGAATTGAAGAAAGAAGACGTGACCATGAACGCGATCAGCAATTGGGCCAAGGCCAATCCGTCGCGCATCCCGGAACTGCTGGGCAGCAACCCGAGCTATGTGTTCTTCACCCGCAATCCCGACAGTAACGAAGGCCCGCGCGGTTCGCTGAACGTACCGTTGACTGCCGGGTACAGCGCGGCGGTGGATCGCAAGGTGATTCCGCTGGGCAGTCTGTTGTGGCTGTCGACCACGCGTCCGGATGGCACTGCACTGGTGCGCCCGGTGGCGGCGCAGGATACCGGCGGCGCGATTGCCGGCGAAGTTCGCGCGGATCTGTTCTGGGGCACCGGTGATGCGGCCGGGCAACTGGCCGGGGACATGAAGCAGCAGGGGCAGATCTGGATGCTTTGGCCTAAAGGTGCAGCGCTGCCGCAAGTGCCGCAGGTGGCTGATACAGTGAAGAAGTAACCCTTAGGATCTTTGTCGTCTGAACAATGGCTTTCGCGAGCAGGCTCGCTCCCACAGTTGGAATGCATATCCATGTGGGAGTGAGCCTGCTCGCGATGAGGCCATCAGCAACACCGATAATCAAACAGACACAAAGAAGAACGAAGCAATCAACCCCATCCCGACAAACCAAACCAGCGAGCGCAGGATCGCCCAATCCGCCAGGTAGCAAATGATGTACAGCAGGCGACTGGTGATAAACATCACCGCCAGCACATTCACCGTCACCAACTGCGCCGTTCCCACCAGATGTGCAACGAGCACCGCTGCGGCAAATGCCGGTGTCACTTCAAAGCTGTTCAATTGCGCCGCATGCGCCCGTCGGGCCAGACCGTTGAGGCTTTCGAGAAAGTCGCGCGGATCGTGGTTGTCACTCAGCCGGTAGCCGCCCACGGCCTTGGCCACACCCGTGCAGAGATACGGCAGAAAAATTGCGATCAACACACACCACAGAGCCACCGTCATAACGCCGTCCTATTTTCGAGTTATAGAATTCGCGAGCGGTCAGAACTTCATCACCAGCATGCCGATCAGCACCAGCCCACAGGCTAAGAGCCGTGGACGGCCAAAAGGTTCTTTCAAGTAGCGCATGCCGAACAGCACCACCAGAATCACGCTGATCTCACGCAATGCCGCCGCCTCGGCAATCGAGCCCAACTGCATCGCCCACAGCACCAGAGCGTAGCTGGCCAGTACGCAGAAGCCCACCGCCAACCCCAGCTTCCATTGCTCACGCCAGAACAACATGAACGCCGGACGCTTGGCGACCCACGCCAGCAGTGGAAACGGCCAGGCGCTGAGTAGCGTGACCCAGACCAGGTAATCGAGCGGATGCGACCAGCGCCGCAACGCCTGGCCATCGATGTAGGTGTAGCAGCCGATGCATAAGCCGATCAGCGCCACCACCGGCAGCATCGACCAGGGTAGATGCTTGCCACCACCGCCCTGCCAGAGCAGGCAAGCCATGCCAAACGGAATCAGCATGATGCCGAAAATCTGCTGCGTGGTGAGCATTTCACCGGCGAAAATCAGCGTCAGCGCCAGCACTACCAGCGGCGACAAACCGCGCATCAGTGGATAAACCAGGCCCAGATCACCGACCCGATACGCCTGAATCAGCAGGTAGCGATACAGCAGCTCAAATGCGGCCGACGCCAGAATCCATGGCCAGATGTCCATGGGCGGCAAGTTCACGAATGGCAGCGCGATGGCGACGACCAGCAGTGCCACGGTGTCCATGCACGCCACCACCAGCAGCCGCTCGGCGCTGAACTTGATTAACGTATTCCACGTCGCATGCAACAGCGCCGCCATCAATACCAACCCCGTCGCCAGCACGTCTTACCCCTTATTTTTATGAGTCCCCATGTAGGAGCTGCCGCAGGCTGCGATCTTTTGATTTTTAACAGCAAGATCAAAAGATCGCAGCCTGCGGCAGCTCCTACAGTGAATCGTCGAATAGTCAGATTATTGATTCGCGATGTGTCAGCAGCTGTTTATACTGCAAGCGACCACGCCGCACTCAGTTGCGCACAGAAAAAAACCAATAATTCCTGCCTGCACCGCCCTCCTTCGAGAGCGGTCGTCGGCCTGCGTATGCCTGATCACAGCGTCAAGACTACCGACAGAGACCTTGCGCATGCCACTCGCCTTGCTTGCCCTCGCTGTTGCCGCGTTCGGCATCGGCACCACCGAATTCGTCATCATGGGTTTGTTGCCCGACGTTGCTCGCGACCTTGCCGTGAGCATTCCTCATGCCGGTCTGTTGATAACCGGCTATGCCCTAGGCGTGGTGTTCGGCGCACCGATCCTGGCGATCGGCACCGCGAACATGCCGCGTAAAGCGACACTGCTGGGCATGACGCTGATGTTCATTCTCGGCAACATTCTTTGCGCCCTCGCCCCCAACTACGCAACGCTGATGGCCGCGCGCGTGGTCACCGCACTGTGCCATGGCGCGTTTTTCGGCATCGGTTCGGTGGTCGCCGCCGGGCTAGTGGCGCCGAACAAACGCGCCCAGGCGATTGCGATGATGTTCACCGGCCTGACCTTGGCCAACGTCCTCGGCGTGCCGCTGGGCACGGCGCTCGGGCAATACGCCGGTTGGCGTTCAACGTTCTGGGCGGTGTCGGTGATCGGCGTGATTGCGGCTCTCGCTCAATGGTTGTGGCTGCCAAAACACATCCCGATGGACAAGGCCAACCTCGCCAGCGAATTCAAGGTACTGGGCAAGGTCAACGTGTTGCTGGCGCTGGGCATGAGTGTCCTGGCGTCGACCAGCCTGTTCAGCGTGTTCACCTATATCGCGCCGATCCTGCAGGACATCACCGGTGTCAGCCCACACGGTGTGACGGTGATGCTGCTGTTGTTCGGCGTCGGTTTGACCGGCGGCAGCATGCTCGGCGGACGTCTGGCCGATAGCCGTTTGTTGCCGTCGCTGGTCGGTGTGGCCTTGGCCGTGGTGGTGATTCTGGCGGCGTTCAGCCAGACCAGTCGCTCGGTGGGGCCGGCGGCGATCACCCTGGTGCTGTGGGGGATTTTTGCTTTTGCACTGTGCCCGATTCTGCAATTGCTGATCATCGATCAGGCGCATGAAGCGCCGAACCTGGGCTCGACCTTGAATCAGAGTGCTTTCAACCTCGGTAATGCGGCGGGGGCGTGGATCGGCGGGCTGGTGGTGGCCAGTGGCGCGGATCTGGCGGACTTGCCATGGACCGGTGCGCTGGTCGGTGTATTGACGGTGCTGACAGCGCTGTTTTTCATCTATCTGCAACGTCGCGGCGCGGCTGCGGTCAATGTGTCCGGCTGATCGGGTTTAGCCTGCAAGAGCCCTCACCCTAGCCCTCTCCCAGAGGGAGAGGGGACTGACCGTGTTGAATATTCGAGTTACATCGACCTGAAATTTCGAGCCGAACTCAGGCCCTGAAAGACTTGAAGATCTGCTCCCTTTCCCCCTCTCCCTAAGGGAGAGGGCTGGGGTGAGGGGGCTCTTGATCTCATCACACCATCAACTGTGTCCCGATCCTGACTCAGCCCATCCAATCCCTGCACCAAAGATTCGGTGCGCTATCTTTCACCCCTCATCCAAAGGACCCCGGATGCTTGAACTTGTCGCCGCTTTTATCTGCCTCACCACCCTCCTGACCTTCGTCAACTTCCGCTTTATCGGCCTGCCGCCGACCATCGGCGTGATGGTTACCGCGCTGTTGTTCTCGCTGATCCTGCAAGGCCTGAGCGTGCTCGGCTACCCTGGTCTCGAAGAACGCGTGCAGCAACTGATCGGCCAGATCGACTTTGGCGATCTGCTGATGAACTGGATGCTGTCGTTCCTGCTGTTCGCCGGCGCCTTGCACGTCAACCTGAATGATCTGCGCAGCTACCGCTGGCCCATCGGCCTGCTGGCGACCTTCGGCGTGTTGATTGCCACTGCGGTGATCGGCAGCCTCGCCTATTACATTTTTGCCCTGTTCGGCTGGCACGTGAGCTTCTTGTATTGCCTGCTGTTCGGCGCGCTGATTTCGCCAACCGACCCGATCGCGGTGCTCGGCGTGCTGCGTACCGCCAATGCGTCGAAGCCGTTGAAGACCACCATTGTCGGTGAGTCGCTGTTCAACGACGGCACTGCCGTAGTGGTGTTCACCGTACTGCTGGGTATCGCGCAACTCGGCGAAACCCCGACCGTCAGCGCCACCGCGATGCTGTTCGTTCACGAAGCGATTGGTGGTGTGTTGTTTGGCGGGCTGATCGGTTATCTGGTCTATCGAATGATCAAGAGCGTCGAGCAGCATCAGATCACTGTGATGCTGACCCTGGCGCTGGTCATCGGCGGGTCGGCGATGGCCACGGAGATTCACGTTTCCGCGCCGATCGCGATGGTGGTGGCCGGTCTGATCATCGGCAACCTCGGGCGCAATCTGGCGATGAACGACATGACCCGCCGCTATCTCGACGGCTTTTGGGAGTTGCTCGATGACATGCTGAACGCACTGCTGTTCGCGCTGATCGGCATGGAGCTGTTGCTGCTGCCGTTCAACTGGCTGCACGTGGCGGCAGCGAGTGTGTTGGCGGTGGCCATTCTGCTCTCGCGCCTGCTCACTGTGGCCCCGGCGATTCTGCTGCTGCGCCGCTGGCGAACAGTGCCCGCCGGCACCATCCGGATCTTGACCTGGGGCGGTTTGCGCGGCGGTGTCTCGGTGGCACTGGCGCTGGCCCTGCCGCCGGGCCCGGAACGCGATCTGTTGCTGAGCATCACTTACATCGTGGTGCTGTCGTCGATCCTGCTGCAGGGTCTGACCATCGGCAAACTGGTCAAGCACGCGACTCGCAACGAACCAAGTACCGTGACTGAACCAGCCCACTGACGCATCCCTGCGGCGCCGTCGAGAAGACCTTCACGGCGGGCCACAGAGTAATTCGAGCAGATGTCGCATCGCCAACGGGCGGTGCGGCGTCGAGCCGTGCATCACCACCAGTTCCCGCGAATAACGCTGCCCCTCCTCCACCGGCAAGACATACATGCCATCCAGCACCATCCCGGCCCATTGCGGTACCAGTGACACCCCCATCCCCTGAGTGACGAGCATGACGATGGTTTCCAGCGCATCCAGCTCACACAGCACATTCGGCTCGATCGCCTGTTCGTCGAGGTATCGCTGAGCGATCTGCCCGCCCCATGAGCGTGCGTCGTAACGTATGAATGGGCCTGCACACAGCAGTCCTTCCAGCGACTGCCCGGCGCGCGCGGCCGGCGCAACCAGAATCAGCGGCTCGACCTTGAGCACCGCCAGCGCCAATGCCTTCGGCGGTTGAAACGGCGGCCTGACCAGAATCGCCGCGTCCAGTTCGGCGTTGAGCACTTTTTCATAAAGGCTTCGCGAGTCACCGGGCGTGATCTTCAATTTCAGATCCGGCGCGGAAATCGCCAGCCGCTCGATCAACGCGGGCAGGACCCCGGTCAACGCTGTGGAGATTGCGCCGATCTTCACTTCACCGACCAACCCGTCGAGGTGCAAGTCGTCCTGCAAGGCCTGCGCCTGTTCGATGATCGCCCTGATCTTCGGCAACATCAGCAGGCACTGATCCGAGGGCCGGGTCGCATGAGCGGTGCGCAGTAACAATGTGCAGCCCAGCGTGCGCTCGAGGGACTGGACACGCTGGCTGATGGCCGCCGCTGTGCGATTTTCCCGCCGCGCAGCCGCCGCAATCGAGCCGGTTTCAACCACGGCAACCAGGCTTTTCAAAAACCGTACATCCATAAGTTTTCCTTTCGCTCAGAACAAGGCGAAGCCGTTTTGCCACGCCGCGCGGGCTGTTTACCCTGAACGCTCCTTCACTCAGGGATATCCCATGAACAGACCCTTTCACGCTGCATACCACGTTTGTGATCTGCAACAGGCGCGGATTTTTTATCGAGATGTGTTGGGCTGCACCGAAGGCCGCAGCACCGAGACCTGGATCGATTTCGATTTTTTCGGCAATCAGCTTTCACTGCATTTGGGCAAACCTTTCGCCACCACCCGCACCGGACAGGTCGGTGAGCACAAGGTGTTGATGCCACACCTCGGCGTGGTGCTGCCACTGGAAGAGTGGCTGGCATTGGCCGCGCGCCTGACACGTCTTGGCACCGTTTTCGAGATCCCCCCCGTGATCCGCTTTGCTGGCGAACCCGGTGAGCAACGCACGATGTTCTTCCTCGACCCCAGCGGCAATCCGATCGAAGTGAAAGGCTTCAAGGACTTCAACGGCCTGTTCGCACATTGATTCCTACCCCCCAACAACCACAAGAAAAAAGGGGCACAGCATGAGCACAAAAACACCCACCAGCCTGGTCACCCGCATCATGATCGGGCTCGCCGCCGGAATCATCGTCGGCATCCTTCTCAACCAGTTTCCCGAACACAAGACCTGGTTCATCGACAACCTGCTGCAACCGGCGGGCGACCTGTTCATCAGGTTGATGAAAATGATCGTCGTACCGCTGGTCTTTGCCTGCATGGTCGTTGGCATTGCCGGCGCGGGCAATACCAAGGCCTTGGGACGGGTCGGGATAAAAACGCTGGTGTACTTTTTTACGATCACCAGCATCGCCATCGTCTTCGGGCTGATCATCGGCAACGTATTCCAACCCGGCGCTGGCGCGGATTTCAGCAGCACCTTGCAAGCACCGGTCACCGGCCTGGCCGCTACGGGTGAAACGCAAAACCTGGGTCGAACCTTGGTCAACATCGTCCCGGACAACATCGTATTGGCCATGTCGCAGGGCAAACTGCTGTCGGTGTTGTTCTTTGCCATCCTGTTCGGCTGCGCCTTGTCGATGCTGCCCGAGCAACAGAAGGCGCCGCTGATCGCGGTGATGCAGGCGGTTTCCGACACCATGTTCAAGGTCACGCATCTGGTCATGCACTATTCGCCGATCGGCATCTTCGGCCTGATCGGTGTGACCGTGGCCAGCTTCGGTTTGAGTGCCTTGCTGCCGCTGGCCAAACTGATCGGCATCACTTACGTAGCCGTGCTGCTGTTCGCATTCTGCGTGCTGGGGTTGGTAGCACGAATCGCCGGGATCCGTTTTTTCCACCTTATCCGCGAAATACGCAGTGAATTGCTGCTGGCTTACAGCAGCGCTGCTTCGGCCACGGTGATGCCGCAGTTGATCGAAAAAATGGAACGCTACGGGGCACCGCGTCCGATCACCAGCATGGTCATTCCATTGGGTTACTCCTTCAACCTGGACGGCGCATCACTGTTTGCAGGGCTGGGCACGTTGTTCATCGCTCAGGCTTATGGCATTGATCTGGGTCTGGCAGATCAGGCGATGCTGGTGCTGATCATGGTGCTGACATCCAAAGGCGCGGCGGGCGTGCCGGGCTTCATGTTCATCATTCTGACGGCAACGCTGACCGCCGCCGGATTGCCCGTGGAAGGCGTGGCGATCATCGCTGGCGTTTACCGGTTGATGGACATGCCGGTCACTGCGCTGAACGTGTTGGGCAACGCGCTGGCGCCGCTGGTCATTGCACGTTGGGAAGGTCAGCTCAAGGCGCCTGAAAGCGAGCCGACCGCAGAACCGACCAGTCCGCCATTCAAGGCTTGAGGCTATTGGCGCTTGCCGTCTGAATCATCCTCGCGGGATTCGCCAGAGTCGGGTTTATCCGTCTTTGGCGCCCCGCTCTCGCTGCGAATCTGCGCATGGCTGATCAGCGCAAAGATAAAGCTGCCACCAATGATGTTGCCCGCCAGCGTCGGCCCGGCGAAGACCATCCAGAAATCACTCCACGGCAACTCGCCGGCAAACACCAGATACGACACCTCCGCCGACCCCACCACGATGTGGGTGAAGTCACCGAGCGCCATCAGGTAGGTGATGAGGATGATGATCCACATCTTCGCGCTCTCCATGGACGGGATCATCCAGACCATGGTGGCGATCATCCAGCCCGAGACGATGCCTTTGGCGAACATCTGACTGGCGTGGTTTTCCATGACCTTGCGACCGATTTCGAGGAAGGCATGGTCAGTCTTGGTGTCGAAGATCGGCAGTTCAAGCATCACGTACGCGACCAGAATCGTGCCGCACAGGTTGCCGACCAGCACCACCGTCCACAGGCGGATCAGCCGGCCGAAATTACGCATCGTCGGTTTGGTCATGACCGGCAGCACGGCGGTCAGGGTGTTTTCGGTGAACAGTTGCTGACGGGCGAGGATCACCGCGAGGAAACCGGCGCAGTAACCGAAACTGGCGATCACTTTGAATTCGTCACCGTCGGGCAGGCGCGAATTGAGCAGGCCCATGCCCATCAGCGACAGCCCCATGGTCAGCCCTGCCGCCAATGCCGACCACCAGAGTGCGGCGATGCTGCGCTCCAGTTCCTGATCGCCTTGAGAGCGGATGATTTCATGCAGGACGGCCGCGCGGGGCGGCTGGCTTTTCTCGACTTCGTGTTGCTCTTTGGCCGAGAGGTCGGGGGTTTTGCCGTCGGTGGGGGTGGTCATGGCGTGGGAACCGTGGGGGGCTTTAAGCTACGACTCCCGCGGCTCACGACTGTTCAGTGGCCAGATGATTCTTCGCTGACTGAACAACCGCTTTCGCGAGCAAGCTCGCTCCCACAGGTACAGCGTGATCCTTGTGGGAGCGAGCTTGCTCGCGCAGAAAGCACCGCCGATGTTATTTGGTGACTAACTCATCTTCCTGAAACTGGTCTTTGACGTACTTGATCTCGGTGCGGCCGTGCGGCGCCGGCAAACCGTCTTCACCGAGGTTCACGAAAACCATCTTCTCAACGGTCAGAATGCTCTTGCGGGTGATTTTGTTGCGCACTTCGCAGGTCAGGGTGATCGAGGTGCGGCCGAACTCGGTGGCGGTGATGCCCAGTTCGATGATGTCGCCCTGGCGCGAGGCGCTGACAAAGTTGATTTCGGAAATGTACTTGGTCACCACGCGCTGATTGCCCAGCTGCACGATGGCGTAAATCGCCGCTTCCTCGTCGATCCAGCGCAGCAGACTGCCGCCGAACAGGGTGCCGTTGGGGTTGAGGTCTTCGGGTTTTACCCATTTGCGGGTGTGGAAATTCATCTTCACTCCTGAGTGTCTTGCCGAACGATGGACGGTATCTTGGCAGACTGAGCGGTCAGGCTCCATGCGGCTTCGACTATGGTCGTCATTAACGATCTTCATCTGGCCGACAGAAACCCTTTGGAAGATCAGTCTAGACGGCTATAATCGCCCCCGTTTCAAAACGGTAACGTTCACTTGCTACCGTTTTCCCGCCACCTGTCCGAGGGGCGCTGCAGCAGGTTCAACCTGTCAGGCTCGGATGGGGCGTTGACTGGCTCAAGCCAGACACTAAACGCACAACGGCGCCCATTCGCATACATTACGAATGGAGGCTCTTCATGAGCGCTGTTATCACGCCTGCAGATTTTAACGATTACAAAGTTGCCGACATGTCCCTGGCTGCCTGGGGCCGTCGCGAAACCATCATCGCCGAATCGGAAATGCCGGCTCTGATGGGTCTGCGTCGCAAGTACTCCGGCGAACAGCCGTTGAAAGGCGCCAAGATTCTCGGCTGCATCCACATGACCATTCAGACTGCCGTGCTGATCGAAACCCTGGTTGCCCTGGGTGCCGAAGTACGCTGGTCGTCGTGCAACATTTTCTCCACTCAGGATCAGGCTGCTGCCGCTATCGCTGCTGCCGGCATCCCGGTTTTCGCCTGGAAAGGCGAAACTGAAGAAGAGTACGAGTGGTGCCTGGAACAAACCATCCTGAAAGATGGCCAGCCATGGGACGCCAACATGATCCTCGACGACGGCGGCGACCTGACCCAGCTGCTGCACGACAAGTACCCACAAGTACTGGATCGCGTTCACGGCGTGACCGAAGAAACCACCACCGGTGTACACCGTCTGCTGGACATGCTGGCCAAGGGCGAGCTGAAAATCCCGGCCATCAACGTCAACGACTCGGTGACCAAGTCCAAGAACGACAACAAATACGGCTGCCGTCACAGCCTGAACGATGCGATCAAGCGCGGCACCGACCACCTGCTGTCCGGCAAGCAAGCGCTGGTCATCGGTTACGGTGACGTGGGCAAGGGCTCCGCTCAGTCCCTGCGTCAGGAAGGCATGATCGTTAAAGTGTCCGAAGTTGACCCGATCTGTGCCATGCAAGCGTGCATGGATGGTTTCGAACTGGTGTCGCCGTTCATCGACGGTATCAACGACGGTTCCGAAGGCAGCATCGACAAAGCACTGCTGGGCAAGATCGACCTGATCGTGACCACCACCGGTAACGTCAATGTTTGCGACGCGAACATGCTCAAAGCCCTGAAGAAGCGCGCCGTGGTCTGCAACATCGGTCACTTCGACAACGAAATCGACACCGCTTTCATGCGCAAGAACTGGGCATGGGAAGAAGTGAAGCCACAGGTACACAAGATCCACCGTACCGGCCCGGGCGCCTTCGACGCGCAGAACGACGACTACCTGATCCTGCTGGCCGAAGGCCGTCTGGTTAACCTGGGCAACGCCACTGGCCACCCAAGCCGCATCATGGACGGTTCGTTCGCCAACCAGGTGCTGGCGCAGATTTTCCTGTTCGACCAGAAGTACGCCGACCTGTCGCCAGCCCAGAAAGCCG